>CBDUCK010000025.1:0-19269 GCA_965365635.1 uncultured Muriicola sp. | reverse complement strand
GACACAAATCTGTTGGTTTATGACCGCTATGACATTTGGAAGATCAAACCTGAAACTAGTGAATTGAAAAAATTAACCCATGGAAGAGAAAGTAAAACAGTATACTGTTACAGATTCATTCAAACTTTTTAATTCGAAATATTTAGATAACAATTTTTGGGTAAGCAATCTTTTATCAAGAAATTCCAGGTCCTCTGAACAGTTCTCCAGGACGTAGAGAAGAATATATTTTATAAAGTCTTCTGCCAGGTCCATATTGTCATTCAGATCATAAAAAGCCATTTCTGGTTCAATCATCCAAAATTCTGCAAGGTGTCTGGAGGTATTCGAATTTTCAGCTCTGAACGTGGGACCAAAAGTATATACTTTTCCTAATGCCATGGCATAGGCTTCGGCCTCTAACTGCCCCGATACCGTTAAGTTTGTTTCTTTTCCAAAAAAATCTTCTTTATAATTTACTGTTCCTTCTTCTGTTAACGGAGGGTTTTTTGGATCGAGGGTAGTAACGCGGAACATTTCCCCTGCCCCTTCTGCATCCGAACCGGTAATGATCGGTGCGTTCATATAGTAGAAGCCATTCTTTTGAAAATACTGATGAACGGCGAAAGACAGGGCAGATCGCACGCGCATAACTGCCGAAAATGTATTGGTTCTGATTCTCAGATGCGCCTGTTCGCGCAAAAATTCCATGGTATGTTTCTTGGGCTGAATAGGGTACTTTTCAGGGTCGGCTGTACCGTGAACAAAGATATCGTTAACTTGTATTTCAACACGCTGGCCCTTTCCCTGACTCTCTACCAAAAGGCCACTGATCCGTAAGGCAGCGCCGGTAGCTATTTTTTTTAACAACGATTCATCAAACTGTTCAAAATCTACCACACATTGAATGTTATTAATCGTAGAACCATCATTTAGAGCAATAAATCGATTACTCCTGAAGGTTTTAACCCAGCCATTAACCGCCACTTGCTGTTGTAAAGGTTGTTTTGCTAAAAGCTCTTTAATACTAACCAAAGCCATGAATATAGTTTTCTAAATTGAACGCAAAGATAGTTTATTGATAAAAACTTTAATACGTGAAACTACTATAATTATAGGGGGTGTACCCTAGTCATCTAGTCCTTCGCTTTCTGGCAACTCATCAATAGGTAGAATATCTATTTGAGGCTCTTTCAGTACTTCTTTGTTGGCTATGCTGCGCTCAAGAGAAAGTAGCAGTGATGGTAATAAAATTAAATTGGCAAGCATGGCAAAAAGAAGGGTAGCAGATACTAATGCCCCAAGGGCAACTGTGCCTCCAAAACTGGAGATCACAAACACGGAAAAGCCAAAGAAAAGTACGATAGAGGTATAGAACATACTTACCCCGGTTTCTCGTAAGGCAGCATATACCGATTTTTGGATACGCCACTTGTTGGCAGTTAGTTCTTGTCGGTATTTTGCTAAAAAGTGAATGGTGTCATCCACTGAAATTCCAAAGGCAATGCTAAAAACTAGGATCGTAGAAGGTTTTATAGGAACCCCAACAAAACCCATGACACCGGCTGTAACCAACAACGGAAGTAGGTTGGGAATGAGGGATATGATGATCATCCTAAAAGAACGAAATAAGTATGCCATAAACAATGCTATTAGCCCAATGGCCAACGTAAGCGATAGGATCAAATTCTTAACTAAGTACTTGGTTCCTTTAAGAAATAATAAGGCTTTCCCTGTAAGAGACACTTGGTATCTGTCCTCAGGAAAAATTTTCAAGAGATTTTCCTGCAGACGCATTTCAATCTCTTCCATACGATCGGTTTTTACATCTTTCATATAGGTGGTGATACGGGCCACTTGCCCGGTACTATCTACAAAGCTCTCCAGTAAATCACTATTGTCCTGTGACTTTCGGGCAATATCCATGATAAAACTATTCTCCTGAGAAGTAGGTAATTGATAATATTTAGGAATGCCATTATAGAAGGCTTGTTTAGAATACTTAACAAGGTCTACGACAGAGGTGGGACGAGAGAGTTCGGGTGTTTCTTCTATGATCTCGCTTATTTGTTCCATTTTTCTTAGCGTAGTAGGTCGTAAAACCCCTTTTTTACGCTCGGTATCTATCAGAATCTCCACGGGCATTATACCATCGAATTCTTGTTCGAAGAATCGTATGTCTTCAAAAAATTCTGCCTTTTTGGGCATATCCTCAATTGGACTGCCAGAGATATCTATCTGATAAATACCAATAATACTTAGTACTAGGAGCAAGATGGAAATAACATAAACACCTATTCTCCGCTCTCTAACAATACGCTCCATCCAATTCACAAAAGCATCGATCCACTTTTTGTTCAAATGTTTCAAATGCTTCGTTTGCGGTAACGGCATAAAACTATAAATTATTGGAATAATTAATAGAGACAGTATAAAAATACCAATGATGTTTATAGAAGCTACAATACCAAACTCGGTTAAAAGTTTACTGTCGGTAATAATAAAAGTAGCAAAACCAGATGCCGTGGTTACATTGGTCATTAAGGTGGCATTCCCTATTTTAGAAATAACACGCTGCAGTGAGAGGGCCTGGTTACCATGTTTTTTTACTTCCTGTTGGTATTTGTTAATAAGGAATATACAATTGGGAACACCTATGACAATAATTAAGGGAGGGATTAATGCCGTTAGGACTGTTATTTCATAGCGTAACAAACCTAATATGCCAAAGGCCCACATTACACCGATAATCACAACACACATAGAAATAAGGGTCGCTCTAAAACTGCGGAAGAAGAAGAAGAACAAAAGTGAAGTCACAATTAAGGCCGCCGATATGAACATGCCAATCTCATCTATGATGTTTTGTGAATTCATGGTACGCACATAAGGCATACCCGATATGCGGATATTTAAATTGGTTTCTTCCTCAAATTCCTGAACCAGATTTATGAAATCGTTTAAAATAAAGTCTTTACGCACAGAGGTATTAACAATATCTTTATCTAGATAAACAATGGTCCTTAGGGTTTCACTATCACTATTAAATAGCAGGTCCTTGTAAAATGGCAGATCATTAAATAGGTGATTTTTAAGGCTGTCTATTTGCTGTTGTGATTCTGGTTTGCCAATTATAAAAGGCTTTAATACAAATTCCTGAAGCTCATTATCTTTGACTAATTCTTGTAAATTATCTGTAGAAAGAACAAATTCTACCTCAGGGAAAGCCGCCAATTGTTTGCTTAAGACATTCCACCTATTAAAATTATCTGGCTTAAAAAGACGTGGATCTTTAATGGCAAGGACCACTGCATTTCCTTCTTCTCCGAATACCTCTAAGAATTTGTTGTATTCTATATTTGTTGGATGGTCATCTGGCAGTAGATTGGCCTCTGAACTAGAGAATTGCATATTTTGCCATTGAAACCCAAAGAAAACGGTAATTGCAGCAATACAGATCAGGATTAAAATTCTGTTTCTCAGAATGATCCTTGCGGTTTTAGTCCAGAAATTTGTTGTTAGTTTTGCTACCATTTCTTTTTTTAAACGATCTTGGGAGATCGTTAGGTACGTTTTGCAACTGCCTGATTATATGTTTTATAGCCTAATTTAAAAGACTGTTGGAGCAAGCTTCAATTAAAACGCGGTCAAAGGTAGAAAATGAACAGCACTGTTCCTAGTAACCGCTATTGAAATACGGTACGTTGCTACGGCCTTCTGAATATTTAGAGGTATATTTAGAAATACACCTACCAAAATAAAGCCCCTAAAGGGAGCTGTCTGTGCCATGACCGAACATAAAAAATTCAGAAAATATGAAAGAGGAATCTATCGTTTCCTAATTGTAGTATGCGCTATAGTGCTAATAATAGCCATAGGATTCATATATTTTTTTGGAGATTAGAATGCCTAAGTACGCAGGTCATACAGACCAATGCAAAAATAAGTTTAGGGATCGTTTCTTAGACCTTCATTATTTCTGCCTCTTTGGCTTCTAGTACCGTATCTATCTTTGTTACATACGAATTGGTAAGGTCCTGAATGTCCATGATAGCATTTTTTTCCAGATCTTCCGAAACTTCAAGATGTTTAACCTCTTTGTTTGCCTCTTGCCGTGCACTTCTTACACTTACTTTGGCATCTTCGGCTTCACCCTTCGCCTGTTTCACTAATTGTATTCTTCTTTCTTCTGTTAAGGGTGGCACATTAATAATAACCGATTCTCCATTATTCATTGGGTTAAATCCTAAATTAGCATTCATAATAGCCGTCTCAATCTCGTGCAACATACTTTTCTCCCAGGGTTGAACCGAAATAGTTCGTGCGTCGGGGATACTAATATTTGATACTTGTGACAATGGGGTTTGTGAACCATAGTAAGGCACCATAACCGTAGAAAGCATAGCAGGGCTAGCTTTACCTGCTCGAATTTTTATAAACGCCTTTTCCAAATGACCCATGGCAGCATCCATGCTTTCTTTAGCGGAATCTATTACAAAATCAATTTCTTCGTTCATATCTAAAATTTAATATCAAAGTAACACAAATTTTTGAAAAAGTTAAAGATTTACAACGGTACCAATATTTTCCCCAGCTACTATTTTCAGAAGATTCCCTTTTTTATTCATGTCGAATACAACAATAGGGAGTTCGTTTTCCTGACTTAAGGTAAACGCCGTAGTATCCATTACTTTTAATCCTTTAGTCAATACATCATTAAACGAGATGGTGTCAAATTTTGTCGCATTTTTATCTTTTTCAGGATCGCTGGTGTAGATACCATCAACACGAGTTCCTTTTAAAATGACATCGGCCTCCACTTCAATAGCCCGCAACACCGCTGCCGAATCTGTTGTGAAATAAGGATTACCGGTTCCTCCTCCAAAAATAACAACCCTACCTTTTTCTAAATGGCGCATAGCACGCCTTCTAATAAAAGGTTCGGCCACCTCATTTATCATTATCGCCGACTGCAATCGGGTTTGTACACCTTGGTGCTCTAAGGCACTTTGCAATGCCAAACCATTTATTACGGTTGCCAGCATTCCCATATGATCTCCCTGTACCCGATCCATACCATTACTGGCTCCAGATAAACCTCTAAAAATGTTTCCTCCACCAATCACAATTGCCACTTCCACACCTTTCTCTACTACCTCTTTAATTTCTTCTGCATATTCCGTTAATCTTTTTGGGTCGATACCATATTGTTTCTCACCCATTAACGCCTCGCCACTTAGTTTCAAAAGTATTCTTTTATATTGCATATGCATCTCCTTGTATACCAACAAAAATAGTCAAAATTATTTACCGCCACGGAGTATGGGTCTTATAATAAATCTATAATTATACGTTATATGTAGGGGGTTGCTCATTAACTTTCAATAACCCTTTGTAAGAAAAATGTAAGAATGAAAAAATCTGTATATCTGCTTTTATTTGCTGTTGTTATTACGGCCTGTGGTCCCTTAAAGAATAGTGCCATTCAGAAGAATACTCCAGTTCAAGCTAGCATAGATTTAGTGAATGTATTAGAAGACAAAGTAAAAGTCACCATAGATCCGGGATTATTTGTTGAGGAGGAAGTCTATTTTTATATTCCAAAAATAATACCTGGCACCTATAGCGAAGATAATTATGGGAAGTATTTGGAGGATTTCGAAGCCTTTGATTATGATGGAAAACCTATCGAAGTTGCTAAATTAGATGATAATAGCTGGATTATTTCAACAGGAACAAAGTTAGATAAGATTGTTTATTATGTGAACGACACCTATGATACGGAAACGGAGATCAGCGAACCTGTTTTCTCACCTGCAGGGACCAATATTCTTAAAGATGAAAATTACCTTTTAAATCTGCATGGTTTTATCGGATATTTTAAAGGATACAAAGAAGTACCCTATGAAATAAAAATACAAGCCCCTACCAATTTAAAACCATCCACTTCTTTGCGACAAATAGTATCTGGTGCGGCTGACCCAAATACGCATGTATTTCTTGCCGAACGTTATTTTGAAGTAATAGACAACCCGATACTATTTTCAGAACCTAACAGCACGTCATTTCAAATAAACAATATAAAAGTAACCCTTAGTGTATACTCGCCTGGTGGTGTTTACAAAGCAGAAGATCTACGTGAAAAGATGGAAACCATGATGCGGGCACAGAAAACATTTTTAGGAGACATAGATGGCACCCAAGAATATACCATTCTCTTATATCTTTCTACACTTGCAGAATCAGATGCGACTGGTTTTGGAGCATTAGAGCATCACAGGTCAACAGTGGTGGTTATGCCAGAACAGTTGCCAAAGGAGCTTATGGAAGAATCTTTGGTAGATGTTGTCTCTCATGAATTCTTTCATATTCTGACCCCGTTAAATGTGCACTCAAGAGAAATTCAGTATTTCGATTTTAACCAACCTAAAATGTCTCAGCATCTTTGGATGTATGAAGGGGCTACTGAATATTTTGCAAACTTGTTCCAGGTGCAACAGGGGTTAATAGGCGAGTCGGATTTTTATAATAGAATACTCGACAAAATAGGGAACGCTAAAGGATATGATGATACGATGCCCTTTACTGCCATGAGCGAAAATGTTTTGAGGTCACCGTATAAAGAAAATTATAACAATGTATATGAAAAAGGGGCCTTGATTAATATGGCCCTGGATATCACTTTAAGAGATTTAAGCGGAGGTGAAAAAGGAGTTCTTTGGCTCATGAAAGAGCTTTCTAAAAAATACGATAAAGACACCCCATTTGAAGATTCGGAGCTTATAAATACGATGGTACGGATGACCTATCCTGAAATTCGTTCCTTTTTTGATGACCATGTTTTAGGAAATCTTCCAATATCGTATGAAAATATCTTGCAGAAAGTAGGATTGTCTATAGTAACAGAGGAAACGCAAGGACAGTATTTTTTTTATGGGCAAATACCCTACGTTGATGCGGATCCTGATGATTTGGACACTATTTTTATTATGAAGGGAATAGATTTGAATTCATTTTTTAAGGCGCTGGGAGCAAAAGGCGGAGATGTTATTACCAATATCAATGGGACGAACATAACCTTAGATTCTATGCGCCGTATAATAGGCGAGAGCTTTGGATGGAATGCGGAAAAAGAGATTCAGATGACGGTTCTTAGAGACGGAAAAGAGCTCGTGCTTACGGGCAAAGCGGGCATCCCAACAAACATAGAAAGACGTATAGTTGAATCTGAAAACGCCAACCCCGAGAATCTAGAGCTAAGAAACGCTTGGTTAAAATCTTAATACATCACATACCTAGTAAATGAGCTTCGATGACTTAGGAGCAATAAAAAAGCCGCTTTCTATTAGAAAGCGGCTTTTTTTTATGTGTTATATAAGATTATCCCAAAGCAACACGTTCAAAACCTGTGACTTCCAAAGAAGCATCAACAGACTTTACATATTGAGCAACACTTTGTTTGCTGTCTTTAATAAAATCCTGGTTTATCAGGGTGTTGTCTTTAAAGAAACGGTTAAGCTTCCCAAGTGCAATTTTGTCTAACATTGCCTCTGGTTTCCCTTCCTGGCGTAATTGATCTTTAGCTATTTCGATCTCTTTATCGATTACTGACTGATCTACACCTTCCTGGTTTAAAGCAACCGGATTCATAGCAGCAGCCTGCATTGCCACATCTTTAGCAACTACAGCAGCTCCTTCAACAGCAGCAGACAAGCCTACCAAAGTTGCAATTTTGTTCCCCGCGTGAATATACGACCCAACAAAAGGAGCCTGTATCTTTCTGAATCCACCAATTTCAATCTTTTCACCAATTACTCCCGTTTGCTCGGTTAATTTTTCTTGAACAGAAAAACCATTGAAATCTGCCGCTAAGAAAGCCTCCTTGCTATCGCACTGAAGTGCAATCTCTGCCAAATTATTGGCTAAAGAAACAAAGCTTTCATTTTTTGCAACGAAATCTGTTTCACAATTTAAAGAGATGATTACTCCTTCGGTGTTTTCAGCATTCACTTTAGCAATTGCGGCGCCTTCAGAGGAATCTCTATCGGCTCTTTTGGCAGCTACTTTCTGACCCTTCTTACGAAGTATCTCGATTGCTTTATCAAAATCTCCTTCTGCTTCTACCAAAGCATTTTTACAATCCATCATACCTGCACCGGTAGTTTTTCTTAATTTATTTACGTCTGCAGCGGTAATTTTTACCATGTCAACTTATTTTTAATACCAAAGATGGTATGTTCTTATTTATGATTTAATTTTATTATTCAACACCTCCTTTGGTGTTATCTTGCCACTCTTTTAATTCGTCCCATTTACCATCAGCAGCCATTTTAGCTTGCTTTGGCCATGAAGCAGGATTCTTAGAAGCATAGCGCGCACCGGCACCAGCTAATATTCCTTTTAAATCTTCTTCGGATTTAGATGCTAAGTCTGCAAATGTCATGATCCCAGCACTCTGAAAAACTTCAGAGATCTTAGGTCCAATTCCTTCTACCTTTGTAAGGTCGTCAGCAGTAGTCTTCGCTTTTTTGACTGTTTCTTTTTTAGGTTTTTCTTTAACAGCAACCGGAGCTTCTTTTTCTTTCTTAGCTTCTTTAGGAGCTTCCGCAACTTCTTCAGGAGCTACCTCTTTTGCAGGAGCTTCCTCTTTTGCAGGAGCTTCCTCTTTAACAGGAGCTGCTGTTTTGGCTACTTCTGCCGGTGCAGTTTTTGGTTCTTCCCCTTCTTTATCTGCTTGTTTTTCAGATTTACGTTCCGAGAGTCCTTCAGCAATTGCATCGGTTACATGTTGCATAATTATATTGATAGACTTAGACGCATCATCGTTCGATGGAATAAGAAAATCTATAGGTCTCGGATCCGAATTCGTATCCACCATAGCAAAAATTGGAATATTCAATTTTTTGGCTTCTTTTACTGCAATGTGCTCGCGCATGGTATCTACAATAAACAAGGCTCCTGGAAGACGAGTCATTTCAGAAATAGACCCAAGGTTTTTTTCAAGCTTAGCCCGTTGGCGGTCTACTTGCAAACGTTCCTTTTTAGATAGTGTAAGAAAGGTTCCATCTTTTTTCATCCTATCAATGGAAGCCATTTTTTTAACAGCTTTACGGATAGTTACAAAGTTGGTAAGCATACCTCCGGGCCATCTCTCTGTGATGTACGGCATATTAACATTGGCTACCTTCTCAGCAACAATGTCTTTTGCTTGTTTTTTGGTAGCAACAAATAATATTTTTCTTCCAGAGGCAGAGATTTTTTTCAATGCTTCTCCAGCTTCTTCTAATTTTGCTACTGTCTTGTAAAGGTTGATAACGTGGATTCCATTACGCTCCATGTAGATGTAAGGAGCCATGTTGGGATTCCACTTTCTTGTTAGGTGACCGAAGTGTACACCTGCTGCCAATAATTCTTTAACTTCTGCTTTTTTTGCCATTTTTAATTAGTTTACGTTCTTATGAATTAGCAATGATTAAGTGGTATGCTGTTTATAACAGAAAGCCTTAACCATTTAGATGCTAAACTAAATAGTACTGAATGCCAAAGATGAAGTTTTCAACTTACCACTCCTTTATTCAGAATTTTAATTATCCCATGACACGGGATTTTCAATGAACTTTGTTAATATATAAAAAGGTGCCTTATACAAGGCACCATGTAAATACGTTCTTATCGTTTAGAGAACTGGAATTTCTTACGGGCTTTTTTCTGACCGAATTTCTTACGTTCTACCATTCTTGGATCTCTTGTTAATAGACCTTCAGGTTTTAATACAATTCTATTTTCGGCGTCCATTTCACAAAGTGCCCTGGATAACGCCAATCTAATAGCTTCAGCTTGTCCGGTGATACCACCACCATATACATTTACTTTTACATCGAAGTTCTCTTCATTGTTAGTAAGTGCAAACGGCTGTCTCACTTTATACTGAAGTGTTGCGGTAGGGAAATAGTCTGCTATATCTCTTTTGTTAATAGTGATAGCTCCTTTTCCAGTAGAAATATATACACGTGCAACGGCTGTTTTTCTTCTGCCTATTTTATGTATTACATCCATTATTTAAGGTCCTTTAAATTTATAATAGTTGGTTTTTGAGCTTCCTGATTGTGCTCTGCTCCTGCATATACCTTTAGGTTGCGAAACAATTCGGCACCTAATTTATTTTTAGGAAGCATCCCTTTGATAGCCTTTTCAACTACTGTTGCAGGATTTTTAGCTCTCAATTCACTAGCTGTTCTAGACCTTTGTCCTCCAGGATAACCTGTGTGGCGTATATAGGTTTTTTCTTCCCATTTGTTTCCAGAAAGATGTACTTTTTCTGCGTTGATAACAATTACGTTATCTCCACAATCTACGTGAGGTGTAAAGTTAGGTTTGTGCTTACCTCTAAGCAAAATTGCCACTTTAGAGGCAAATCTACCTAGCGTTTCTCCTTCCGCATCTACCAATAACCACTGTTTTTGTACGGTGGCTTTATTAGCCGAAACAGTTTTGTAGCTCAATGTATCCACTACTACTATATTTAATTATTAAACAATCCAATTCCGTCAAACGGGCTGCAAATGTACAATTATTAAGTTGAAAAGCAAACGCTTGAATATCAATTTTAAAAAAAAATCACACAAGTCTCCACCTTATTCAACATTACGATCAAAAAGGATCTGTCAGAAAGCCTAATTTATAACAAGTATACCTGTTAAGCTATACCAATTCCTTTTGCAAGTCATCTCCACGTTATATCTTCTTGTAGGTGTATTTCTATTGAGACCCAGATTAATAACACTATTTTTTTTCTGTATGATCCCAATTGATAATTGCCTAGTGGGCTTCTAGCCAATTTTCACCAATTCCTATTTCCACATCAAGGGGTACTTTCATATGGTAGGCATTCTCCATCTCTGTTTTAATCATTTCTTTCATGGTTTCCAATTCTGGTTTAAACACATCAAAAACCAATTCATCGTGTACCTGTAAGAGCATTTTAGTTTTGTAATTTCCGTCATCCAATTTTTTGTGAATATTGATCATGGCAATTTTGATGATATCTGCCGCACTACCTTGTATTGGAGCATTAATAGCATTGCGTTCCGCAGCTCCTCTCACAACCGCATTACTAGCATTAATATCTTTTAGATAACGGCGCCTGCCAAGCACCGTTTGCACGTATCCGTGATCTCTTGCAAAATCTATTTGTTCCCCTATATATTTTCGCAGCTTCGGATAGGTTGCATAATAGGTTTCTATAAGTTCCTTCGCTTCTGTTCTAGATAAATCTGTTTGATTACTTAACCCAAAAGCCGAAACCCCATAAATAATCCCAAAATTTACCGTTTTAGCATTGCTTCGCTGCTCCCGTGTTACGTCGCTTAGTGGGACATTAAATACTTTTGAAGCTGTAGAAGCATGAATATCCTCTCCATTTTTAAAGGCTTCTATCATCGTATCTTCATTGCTAAGCGCTGCAATGATTCGTAATTCTATTTGAGAATAATCCGCGGCCAGTAAAATATACTGATCATCCCTCGGAATAAAGGCTTTACGAACCTGCCTTCCTCTTTCTGTGCGAATAGGAATATTTTGGAGGTTGGGGTTATTGCTACTTAGCCTACCGGTAGCGGCTACTGTTTGCATGTAGTCTGTATGTACTCTGCCTGTACTTTCTTCCACCTGCTCCGGGAGGGCATCTATGTAGGTGCTTTTTAATTTTGAAAGTCCGCGGTACTCCAAAACATCCCTAATTATCTGATGCTCTTTTGCCAAACCGGAAAGTACATCTTCGGCGGTTGAATATTGTCCGGTTTTTGTCTTTTTAGGTTTAGCTACCAGTTTTAGTTTGTCGAATAAGATTTCACCTAATTGTTTGGGAGATCCTATATTAAATTCTTCTCCGGCCTCGGAATAAATCTTTTTTTCCAGAGTTTTTATATCATCATCCAAATCTACAGACAAGCTTTTTAGAAAAGCCTTATCCAGATTAATGCCTTCTAATTCCATGTCTGCCAATACCCGTAGCAAAGGAACTTCTATGTCTTTAAAAAGATCCATAGTTTTGGCCTCTGCAAGTTCTTTCTTAAAGTGTTGTGCTAATTGGTAGGTTATATCAGCATCCTCCACGGCATATTCTGTTTGCTGGGCTATGGGAACGTCGCGCATGCTTCGTTGATTTTTCCCTTTTTTTCCGATAAGTTCGGTAATAGAAATGGGGGTATAGTTTAAATAAGTCTCCGATAATACGTCCATATTATGTCTCATATCGGGGTTAATTAAATAATGTGCCAACATCGTATCGAAAAGCGTGCCTTTTACTGTAATATCATATTTGCGAAGCACCTTAATATCATACTTTAAATTCTGACCTATTTTTTCAATTGTATCTGATTCGAAAAAAGGCCGCAGATGCGCCATAAATTCCATGGCTTCCTTTTGATCTGCAGGGAAGGGCACATAATAACCTTTGCCAGCTTCCCATGACAAAGCAATCCCAACCAGTTCTGCAGTTATTGGGTTTAACGAAGTAGTTTCGGTGTCGAAACAAACCGAGGACTGCTTCATTAAATTCCCAAGGAAAAGTTGCAGGGCCATAGCCCCTTCAATGCTTTGGTACACATGAGGAACCTCCTTTATTGTCTTTCTTCCGGTAACCACTTCCAAAGTAGCTGGCGCTGAGCCATTTGTTCCAAATAATGAAAACTGGCCGCTTCCTGCTGCTTGTGATTCAACTTTTACAGGTTCTTCTTTGTTATTTTCCCTGGGAGCGGTTGTTTCGGTTGGTCCGGAAAACAATTTTAAAAATTGATCTCGCATCCGACGAAATTCAAGTTCTTCAAATATCTCCTGAACTTTTTCACTATCCGGCATAGACAGTTCATAATCTTCGGCGTTAAATCTTACATCACATGTGATACAAATGGTGGCCAGTTGTTTCGAGAGTCTTCCCAATTCGGCATTTTCTTCCACCTTTTCCTTCATTTTCCCCTTAAGCTGATCCGTATTTTCCAATAGTGCTTCTAAAGAACCAAATTGTTCAATAAATTTTTTTGCTGTTTTATCACCAACTCCGGGAAGACCTGGAATATTGTCACTGGCATCTCCCATCATTCCAAGGTAATCTATGACTTGTTCTGGCCGTTCCACGCCAAATCGCTCCTGAATTTGGGGTATACCCCAGACTTCAATTCCGTTCCCCATTCTTGAGGGTATATACATAAATATATTTTCGGATACCAGTTGTCCAAAATCCTTGTCCGGGGTTACCATGTACACTTTGTAGTCTTCTTTTTCTGCCTGTTTGGCAAGGGTTCCGATAATATCATCGGCTTCGAGCCCCGAAACTTCTATGCAAGGAATGTGCATTGCTTTGAGGATCTTTTGAATATAAGGAACCGCAATTCGAATGGCATCAGGGGTTGAATCCCTATTGGCTTTGTACTCCGGGTAAAGCTCGGTTCGCTCTGCACTGCCATCCTTGTCAAAACAAACAGCTAAATGATCTGGTTTCTCTCTTCGAATAACATCCAATAACGAATTCATAAACCCCAAAATCGCAGAAGTATCCATTCCTTTGGAGTTTATTCTGGGATTCTTAATTAGGGCGTAATAGCCCCTGAAAATCAATGCGTATGCATCGAGTAAAAAAAGTCGTTTTTGATCTGCCATATTAGTTGGTAAAGATAATTTTCAAAACTACAAAGATTAAGTGCGAATCTAAAGAAACACTACCCAATATAGCTAGCCGATTCCTTATTTATATGTCCGTCTTCTGAATACGTACGATACGAAAATCCCGGTTGAATACAATAGCCCCCGGTTTCTCCTTTTTTATTTACTGCAATGAAGCCAATCTGAAAATCTTTATAATTAGAATTTTTTGCAATAATTCTTTTTACACCCTCTTCACAAGCTTCTTGTGGAGATTTTCCCTGCCGCATAAGTTCAACAATAAGAAAACTCCCCACGGTACGCACCACTTCCTCCCCAACACCGGTTGCAGTCGCACCTCCTATCTCATTGTCTATAAAAAGTCCGGCCCCAATAATGGGAGAATCGCCTACCCTCCCCGCAATTTTATATGCCATACCACTCGTAGTGCATGCCCCGGAAAGATCCCCATTTTTATCAATAGCCAGCATCCCTATAGTATCATGGTTTTCAATATTTATGATAGGTTGGTACTTGGAGGTCTTTTTCCATTCGAGCCACTCTTCCCTTGATTTAGCTGTCAGTAATTCCTCCTGTTTGAATCCCTTTTCGACGGCAAATTTTTCGGCGCCTTTACCTGCTAACATTACATGAGGAGTATCTTCCATAACTTTTCGTGCAACTGAAACAGCATGTGTTATGTTTTGGAGGTATACCACGGCACCACAATTACTGTCTTTATCCATGATACAGGCATCCAGGGTAACATTACCATCTCGGTCTGGCCTTCCACCTTTCCCTACAGATTGATTCTTTATATCAGCTTCTTCTACCATTACTCCTTGCTCTACGGCATCGAGAGAAGTGCCTCCACTATGTAAGGTCTCCCACGCTTTGGTGGTTGCATTAGGTACATCCCAAGTTGCGATAACAATGGGTCCTTTTGTAATAGCACCCGTAGTTTGGGATTTTTTATTCTCCCGGGTATCCTTACAAGAGGCGACAACCGGTCCTGTCAGTACAGCTGCTGCTCCGAATCCGGAATTTTTCAGAAATTTTCTTCTTTCCATTGGTTTTGGATGTTTACATTTATATGGATAAATATAGGGATTATGATAGTAGAAATTTGCGCAAATTCATTGCAATCTGCCCTTTATGCCGAAAGGGGAGGGGCAGATAGGATTGAGCTTTGTTCAGAATTGGGTGTGGGTGGAATAACCCCTTCATACGGGTTACTTAAAAAGATAAAGGAGCATATAAAAATACCCGTTCATGTGCTTATCAGACCCAGAAGCGGCGATTTTACCTATTCGGATTTCGAATTTCAAATTATGAAGGAGGATATTGCGTTTTGCGTGGAATTGGGGTTCGACGGAATTGTATCCGGAGTATTACACACCAATAATAAAGTAGATTGGGAACGAACAGGAGAATTATTAAAAGGGGCCCAAACATTGAAGTTTACCTTTCACCGAGCCTTTGATTGGGTACCGTCACCAGTGGCAACTTTTTCTAAATTACAAGATATGGGGGTTTCTGCGGTGTTAACTTCGGGTCAGGCCACATCCGCCCCCAAAGGAATTCCTTTGCTGCTAGAATTAAATAAAAAAGCCACGACCTGTGCAGTTATACCCGGCTCCGGAATACGGGATACGAACGCAGCCCTTTTTAAAAAGGCAGGTTTTAAAGTTATTCATTTGTCGGCAACCGAATTTCTTCAAAACTCTGATAGCGCACCACCATTATCGATGAATTCTCCTGATTATCTGTCAGAAAACAAGGTGGCTATCACCAACTTGGAAGTTGTTAGAAAAGTAATAAAAAGCGTTAAATAAACGGGTCTTACCTATCTAAAGAAATATATTTGTAAAAAAGTATTATGTCTATGCTTCGATGGATTGTCTTTATTGCTATTTACTGCATTATGGGATACTATTCCCTTCAGGCAATAAAAACGGCTACTCGTTTTCCTTGGGTGTATTATGCATTTTTACTGATAGCCTTATTAGTTCTCGGAAATTTTGTGTATCACTTTACTTTTGGTGAAAGTGATGGCAGGGTATTGAGCAGGCCTAAGAGCTATGCGTTTGGCTTTCTTCTTGCTATGCTCACGTTTCAGATTATCACCATTGTCTTTTTGTTCTCGGAGGATCTTTTCAGGATCATTTCAGGGGGTTATCAGAAAGTATTTGGTACGGCAAAAGATTTTAGCCTTCCGGAAAGAAGACGATTTTTAAGTTTAATAGCCATGAGTATTGCCGCTCTGCCATTTGGTGCTTTGCTCTATGGGATGTACCGCGGTAAATATAATTTCAAGGTCTTGAAATACGAGATGGAATTTGATGATTTGCCCGATGCGTTTGATGGATATCAAATAACTCAAATTTCTGATGTTCACTGTGGGAGTTTCGATAACAGAAAAAAAATAACTTACGCCATAGATCTGATTAATCAACAGCAAAGCGATTCCATTATTTTTACAGGCGATATGGTTAACAATTTAGCTTCTGAAATGGAACCCTGGAAAGAACTTTTTTCAAAGTTGGAGGCAAAGGATGGAATGTATTCTATTCTGGGCAATCATGATTATGGCGACTATTATAATTGGGAACAAAATGTTGAATTAAAAGCAGCGAACCTCGAGTCGCTAAAACGCATTCAGAAAGAAATAGGGTTTGATCTTCTTTTGAATGAAAGTAGATATCTTAGGAAAGGGAATGACCAAATAGCGTTGGTAGGAGTAGAAAACTGGGGTAGAGGAGGTTTTAAAAAGGCAGGAGATTTAAAAAAGGCAGCGAGCGCAATCCACAAAGACGATTTTAAAATCTTGTTAAGCCACGATCCGTCTCATTGGGAAGATGTGGTAATTCATGATGATTATCATTATCATCTTACGCTAAGCGGACATACTCATGGGATGCAATTCGGGATCGAAATTCCAGGATGGTTTAAATGGAGTCCGGTAAAATGGCGCTATAAATACTGGGCCGGCATTTATGAGGAAATGGGGCAATTTATTAATGTAAATCGTGGATTTGGATTTTTAGGATACCCAGGGAGAGTAGGAATTTGGCCAGAGATCACCGTAATTACCTTAAAAAAGAAAATAGTATCGTAGCTTGAAATCGTTTAGAATGGCACAAAAAAAGGGCATTCATAAGATTTTTAACATTTTTTCTTACATTTGACTTATAACCCAATGATATACATATGTCTAAATTTGGTGAACTTATAGATCTCAACGTTCCTGTATTACTAGATTTCTATGCGGAATGGAACGAACAATCTACTGCGATGCACCCGGTACTAAGGGATGTGGCTGCTGCTTTAGGTGATAAAGGCAAGGTCATAAAAATCGACGTGGATAAGAATAAGGAGCTGTCTCAGGCACTTCGGGTTAAAGGACTTCCTACATTAATGATCTACAAAAAAGGTGAAATGGTATGGCGTCAAAGTGGCGAACAAGATGCTAATACCCTTATAGGAATCCTCAACGAGTACGTTTAAGTGCTGCCTTAGGTGCAGAAACTGTATTTACTATCGGCACAAAATCGAAAAACTAATCATTTGCTGTATCCAGAACTGCTCCTGAATCGGAAATTGGCGCAGTATCTCTAAGATCTTCATCGACAGATTCTTGCAATGGTTCTTCCTCCATAAGATCATCTTTGTAAAAATGACTGAATTGATCTATATGCTCATTAAATACCAGAGTTTCCTTTTCAGCCATTTCCCGGTCATTATTTCCAATAAGGATGTCTATATTTCTCCTGTAGGCTTCCATGTCTCCGATGATCTCTTCAATATTTTCGTACTGTTCGTCTAACGGAGTACCAGCGTAATAGTTTAATCTTTCCTGATATATGTTTTTAAGTTTTTGAAAGAGTTCTCTTGCCTTCTGTGTCTCCCCAACTTTATAATAGCCATCTACAAAGGGTTCCACAAAGGTGTAGAATCCAAACGATTCTACGGGTAAATTTTCCATCGTCAAATCTATGATCTCTTTAGCCTTGTCTATTTTGTTTTCACTAATCAGCGCTTCAATAAGTCGAGCTAAATTACTCCTATATGACAATCCTTGGGTTCTGGTTTGCGGATCGTGATAGATATCTGGGCTGCCAGTATTACCCCATTCCCAGCCTTTAACAATATCGTACATAATGTCGGTATCTATTCTACCCATTTCATACGAGCTTTTATTTTGGGTTTTTATGGGCACTAATTTATAAGCCAGCCCTTCCAATTGTAAATAGTCTTTCATCCAGATATATTCTGCCTTATCAAAACTTCCACCAGAAAAATATATAGGACGTTTCCAATCATTATTGGCCATAATATCTAGCATTAAGATCCGGTTTTTGGGCAATGCACTTTGAGGTAAATCAATATCAATATAATCCACAATTAAAGCAGAATCTTTTTCCTTCACGAGTCCAGATTCTAATACATTTTTCTTATTCACCGGGACTCTTATTTTGTTGGTTGGATAATAAACCAAATCCAACGTGCTTTCTGAGTACTGACTTAAATCGGCTCCCTGCTTTTCCAGGATGTATCGTAATTTGGTTTGAGGATTATCGCTTCCTACCCAATTCATAAAATCTTTTACACTCCATCTTTTATCTGTAATCCCCTGATAATATATGACATCCCTGTTGCCGTATCTATAGAGATCGTGGGTTAATTGAGAAGGGATAGGATCGCTTCGATAGGCCTTTCTTTTCATTTGATCCACATACCAATCTGTAGCAAAAAGGCTGGTACAAATAACACGAACATCATTTCTATATCCCTCTATTTCTTGCACATACCATAGTGGGAATGTGTCGTTATCTCCTATGGTGAACAACATGGCTCCAGCCTCTTCCTGGCAAGAATCCAAATATGCTTTTGCTCCTGAACGAGCTGTATAGCGCCCTGAACGATCGTGGTCATCCCAATTTTGATACGCCATTACACCGGGAACGGCAAATAAACAGATCAAAGTAACTGCGGGAGCCCAGACTTTGGGCTTTATCCATTTTTTAAATTCTTCAAACAGACCATATACGCCCAGGCCAATCCACAATGCAAAAACATAAAACGAACCAACTAAGGAGTAATCTCTTTCCCGGGGTTGAAAAATACTGGGATTTGTGTAAAACTGAATTGCAATCCCAGTGAAAATGAAGAAAACAAAAAGCACCCAAAATTGTTTAGGATCTTTAGATATCTGGAAAACCAAACCAATAATTCCCAAAATGAGCGGTAAAAAGAAATAAGTGTTTCGTCCTTTATTCTCTAATACATCACCAGGAAGATTTTTCTGGCTTCCGAGGCGAAGACTATCGATAAAACCAATGCCGCTTAACCATTCCCCATTTCCGTTATATCTGCCTTGAACATCGTTTTGTTTGCCTACAAAATTCCACATAAAATAGCGCCAGTACATGTATCCAAATTGAAATTGAACCATATAATTTAGATTATCCCAAAGCGAAGGAGGCTGTACTTCGAGGTATTCACTAAACTGTCTTATAAAGCCAATATATTGCTCTGTATCTACTTCTCCATTTGCATAGCCTGTTTTTATTTGCGCAATGGCCTTCTGTAATTCCGCATTACTCGTTTTCTGCCGAAATTCTAATGGACCAAAGTATTTCATGTAGTTTT
>CBDUCK010000024.1:0-19294 GCA_965365635.1 uncultured Muriicola sp. | reverse complement strand
ATATTGTAATCATGATTACAGGTTCTATTGTGGGCTGTGCATACATTACTGAGTTATTTATGGCTTGGTACTCTGGGGTAGAATACGAACAATATGCTTTCTTGAATAGAGCTACAGGACCTTA
This sequence comes from uncultured Muriicola sp., assembly GCA_965365635.1. Lineage (GTDB taxonomy): Bacteria > Bacteroidota > Bacteroidia > Flavobacteriales > Flavobacteriaceae > Muriicola. The sequence goes on along the minus strand of CBDUCK010000024.1, from coordinate 19,170 downwards.
TTGGTGGGCCTATTTATTAATGATGAGTTGTAATGTGGTTTCGCCACAGATTATGTGGTTTAAAAAGATTCGTACAAGTATCGTAGTATCATTCATTATCTCTATAGTTGTTAATGTGGGTATGTGGTTCGAACGTTTCGTGATCATTGTTACTTCGTTGCACAGAGATTATTTGCCTTCTTCATGGACCATGTTCTCTCCATCGTTTGTTGACATAGGTATTTTCATTGGAACCATTGGCTTCTTTTTTGTACTCTTCTTGTTGTATGCGAGAACCTTTCCGGTAATTGCACAGGCGGAAGTGAAGTCTATATTAAAAGCTTCCGGTTCTAAATACAAGAAATTAAGAGATGCAGGAAAACCGTTATTTGAATTGCCTAATGTAAAGGCTTCGGTTAATGAGATAAAAGAATCCCCGGCAAAACCTGTTCAGGATGATGCTAAGGTTTCAGACCTACTAGCCAGCTTAGGATCTTTCGATCCATCTAAAGAAAGTCCGGATGATCTAAAGAAAGTAAAAGGCATAGGTCCAAAAATGGAAGTAACACTGAACCAAATAGGTATATTTACCTTTGCTCAGGTCAGTAAAATGACTGCAAAGGAATATGATCTTTTAGACGCTATTACAGGATCGTTTCCTGGTAGAGCACAACGAGACGATTGGGCAGGTCAGGCAGATAAATTAAATAAGAACAAGTAAGATATGGCATCGAAAGTTATACATGCTTATTACAATGATGATGATGTGCTGATGCATGCGGTCAAGAAAGTAAAGGCTACAAAACATCATATCGAAGAAGTATTCTGTCCGTTTCCGGTTCACGGTTTGGACAAGGCAATGGGATTGGCCCCAACCAGAATAGCAATCACCTCATTTATGTATGGGTGTCTGGGACTAATTGTTTCCATTGTAATGATGAATTATATTATGATTGAAGACTGGCCACAGGATATTGGTGGAAAACCAAGTTTCAGTTATATAGAAAATATGCCCGCTTTTGTACCTATTATGTTTGAGTTGACCGTATTTTTTGCGGCTCACTTAATGGTAATTACCTTTTACCTGCGGAGTAGATTGTGGCCCTTTAAGAAAGCTGAGAATCCTGATGTGCGTTCTACGGATGCTCATTTTATCATGGAGATCGCAGTACATGGTGATGAAAATGCATTAAGAACCATGTTACAGGAATCAGGTGCAGTGGAGATTAACAGTATTGAAAAGTAGTTTAGCAATTATGAAGAGTATACTAAAAATTGGATTTGTATTTAGTGCCATACTTTTTATGGTTTCTTGTGCAGATAAAAGAACTAGAAACTACGAGTACATGCCTAATATGTACGAATCTATAGGATACGAAACATACGAGGAAGTAGATTTTCTGCCTAGTGCTTCGGAAGCAATGAGCCCTGTTGAAAATACAATTTCCAGAGGGTGGTTGCCATACGAATTCGCCAACGATATCGAGGGGAAAGAATTGGCGCGTGCTAATGCGAGTCCTTTAGATTCTTTAAATTCAGAAGCTAATTTGGCCGTCGGAAAGGAATTATATGATATTTATTGTGCCATCTGTCACGGTGCAAAGGGAGATGGACAAGGTACGCTGGTTAAAAGAGAGAAAATACTTGGAGTACCCAGCTATGCTGATGCGGCCCGAAATATTACAGTAGGAACTAGCTATCATGCGATCTACTACGGATTAAATTCTATGGGATCTTATGCCGGTCAGATAAATTTTGAAGAACGCTGGCAGGTAGCAGAGTACGTTATGAAACTGAAACAGGACCTAACTAAATAAGACTCAGACTTAAAATATGTATACGTTTTCTAACAGATTAAAAATTGGCTCCTTCATCTTGATGGCCTTAGGGATATTGGGAATGACCATAGGTTTTATGTCAGTACCAACTACGGTAGAAGAAGCAAAGACAATGGTTGCTATGCATGATGATGGTCATGGGGAATCCCATGCTGAAGATGGAGAGCATGCAACAGACACAGGGCATGCGGTTGCTTCGGACCACGATGCGTCACACGACGAGCATGTATTTCATCAATTAACAAACAGACCATGGTCGGCATTATATGTCGCGGCTTTCTTTTTCTTTATGATTGCGTTAGGGGTTTTAGCTTTTTATGCCGTACAACGAGCTGCGCAAGCAGGGTGGTCACCACTCCTGTTTAGGGTGATGGAAGGTATTACAGCCTATTTGGTGCCCGGGGGAATTGCCGTATTTGTAATCTTGGTACTTTCTGTACTTCATATGAATCACTTGTTTGTATGGATGGATCCTGAGGTAGTTGCAGATGATAAATTATTACAAGGAAAAGCAGGTTATTTGGAACCTACGTTTTTCTTACTACGTGCAGCATTCTTCCTTGGTGGATGGATACTGTATCGAGAGGTATCTCGTCGACTTTCCATCGCACAGGATAAATCTGATGACAATAGTAACTTTAAGAAAAATTTCCGCTGGTCAGCGGGGTTCCTCGTATTTTATTTGGTAACAGAGTCTATCATGTCTTGGGATTGGATCATGAGTGTTGATCCACACTGGTTTAGTACCTTATTTGGCTGGTATGTATTTGCAAGTATGTTCGTTTCAGGAATTACTGTGATTGCCCTGGTAACCATTTACCTAAAATCTAAAGGATACCTCACCGATGTTAATGACAGTCATATTCATGACTTAGCTAAGTTTATGTTTGGGATCAGTATTTTCTGGACCTATTTATGGTTTAGTCAGTTTATGTTAATTTGGTATGCTAATATCCCTGAAGAGGTTACCTATTTTGTAACAAGGATCGAAGACTACAACCTACCTTTCTTTGGTATGGTTGCAATGAATTTTGTATTTCCGATCTTGTTATTAATGAATAGTGATTACAAGAGGTTAAACTGGTTTGTTGTGATGGCAGGAATTGTAATTCTTGCGGGTCATTACATGGACGTGTTTAACATGATTATGCCAGCGACCGTTGGTGACCAATGGAGTATTGGTATTCCTGAAATTGGTGCCGTATTATTCTTTGCGGGAGCCTTTATATTTTTTGTGTTTAGAGCGCTTACCAAAGCACCTTTACAACCCAAGAGAAATCCATTTATTGAAGAAAGTAGACACTTTCATTATTAATAAAGAATAAAGTAAAATATCAGTTTAGAAAATGACGACACTACTTACTATATCTGTTTTGATTCTTGTGGCAATTGCGATTTGGCAAATGACCAAGATATTTGAATTGTCGCAAATTAAAGCAGATAATTCTCAAGTAGCGAATGATAAGGACAACAAGTACAACGGGTATTTAATGTTTGCTTTTTTGATCTTTATTTACGCGATTACCATTTTTAGTTTTTGGCAGTATTCAAAATTTTTATTGCCAGAGGCAGCCTCTGAGCACGGAGGTGAATATGATTATTTAATGTTGGTTTCCTTTGTGATCATATTCATTGTGCAAACCATCACACAGGCGTTACTTCATTATTTCTCCTTTAAATATAAAGGGGAGAAAGGTAAAAAGGCGTTGTTCTATGCAGATAATGACCGCTTAGAATTCATCTGGACCATCATACCGGTAGTGGTTTTGGCAGGTTTGATTCTCTGGGGCTTATATACCTGGACAAACATCATGGATATCAATGAAGATGATGATCCTTTAATTGTGGAATTATATGCTCAGCAGTTTAATTGGACAGCCAGATATGGGGGAGATGACAATGTATTGGGAGCAGCAAATGTTAGGATGATAGATATAGACAGAGCTAATGTCCTAGGGCTAGATGAATCAGATCCCAACGCAACAGATGATGTAATCGTAAAAGAATTGCATTTGCCGGTAGGCAGAAAAGTGAATTTTAAGTTTAGGTCGCAAGATGTTTTACATTCGGCGTATATGCCTCATTTCAGAGCACAAATGAATTGTGTTCCAGGGATGATCACTCAATTTTCCTTTACTCCGATAACCACAACAGCAGAAATGCGATTAAATCCGGATGTGGTAGACAAGGTTAAAAGAACAAATGCCATTAGGGCAGAAAGAGCAGCTAAGGGTGAGGATAATTCCGATCCATGGGAATTCGATTATATATTGCTTTGCAATAAGATTTGCGGTAAGTCGCACTACAATATGCAAATGAAGATCATAGTTGAATCTGAAGAAGAGTACAACGCCTGGATGGAAAGTCAGCAGACTTTTTCACAATTAATGACATCCATGCAACAATAGACTAGAAAAGAAAATTAATAAAAAAAATAAATTAGATTATGTCTGCTACAGCACATGCAAACGTTGATGATCACGCTCATGATCATGGACATCATCACAAAGAAACTTTTGTAACAAAATATATATTTAGCCAGGATCATAAAATGATTTCAAAGCAGTATTTAATTACTGGTTTAATCATGGGATTCATCGGAATAGCTATGTCATTGTTATTTAGAATGCAGTTAGCATGGCCAGGAGAATCTTTTCCAATATTTGAATCATTACTGGGAAAGTGGGCTCCAGATGGTGTAATGGATGCGGACATATATCTTGCATTAGTTACTATTCATGGGACCATTATGGTTTTCTTTGTACTTACCGCTGGTTTAAGTGGTACGTTTAGTAACCTTTTAATTCCATTGCAAATTGGTGCGCGCGATATGGCCTCCGGCTTTCTGAATATGTTGTCTTATTGGATGTTCTTTACATCTAGTGTTATAATGATTCTCTCCTTGTTTGTAGAAGCAGGGCCTGCAGCAGCAGGATGGACCATTTACCCTCCTCTTAGTGCACTTCCTATGGCTCAGCCTGGTTCTGGTATGGGGATGACGTTGTGGTTGGTCTCTATGGCCATTTTTATTGCCTCCTCATTGTTAGGATCATTGAACTATATAGTAACAGTCATTAACCTTAGAACAAAAGGAATGTCTATGACACGGTTGCCTTTATCTATCTGGGCATTCTTTGTTACTGCAATAATAGGAGTAGTTTCCTTCCCCGTATTATTATCTGCGGCTTTGTTGCTTATTATGGACAGAGGCTTTGGAACTTCTTTTTTCCTGTCGGATATTTTTATTCAGGGAGAGGTACTACATTACCAGGGAGGATCTCCGGTGTTATTTGAACACCTATTCTGGTTCCTTGGACATCCGGAAGTATATATTGTATTATTACCTGCCTTGGGAATTACATCCGAAGTAATGTCTACCAATGCACGTAAACCTATTTTTGGATACAGGGCGATGGTTGCATCTATTATAGCCATCGCGTTTTTATCGACCATCGTATGGGGTCACCATATGTTTATTTCAGGAATGAATCCCTTCCTTGGTTCGGTATTTACGTTTACAACACTTTTAATTGCCATTCCATCTGCTGTAAAAGCTTTTAATTATATTACTACGCTATGGAAAGGGAACTTGCAGTTAAATCCTGCAATGCTATTTTCCATAGGACTAGTATCAACCTTCATCACAGGTGGTCTAACCGGAATTATCCTTGGGGATAGTACGCTAGATATTAATGTACACGACACCTATTTTGTGGTAGCTCACTTCCATTTGGTGATGGGGATATCTGCTTTATACGGTTTATTTGCGGGCGTCTATCATTGGTTCCCAAAGATGTTCAAACGAATGATGAACAAAAATCTTGGATACGTTCACTTTTGGATAACAGCTATTTGTGCTTATGGAGTTTTCTTCCCAATGCATTTTGTTGGGATGGCAGGAGTGCCAAGAAGATATTACCAAAATACAGCATTCCCAATGTTCGATGAGTTAACCAACGTACAGGTACTAATTACTGTATTTGCATTGATCGCAGGTCTGGCTCAACTGGTATTCCTATATAATTTTATACACAGTATGTTCTATGGAAAACCAACAGTGCAAAACCCATGGAAATCCAACACATTAGAGTGGACAGCCCCAATAGAGCATATCCACGGAAACTGGGAAGGACCAATACCACACGTACACCGTTGGGCATATGACTATAGCAAAACACTTCCTAATGGTGAGTATATAATAGAAGGACAAGATTTTGTTCCTCAGAACGTGCCCATGCATACTGACGAGGAAGAGCTTAACCACTAGCTTTTTCTGACAAGATAGTTAAGAACCCATCAGTGTATTTTACTTAAAATCTCTTGATGGGTTTTTTATAGGAACTCCTTAGCATTGTACAAGGCATTTTTGTAATATCTTTAGGGGAGGAAATTTAAAACAAAACAAAGGCAATGGTGAGAAAATGGCTGCTTTTAATGTTGGTGTGCACATCTTTTGGGATACAGGCGCAACGTAAACCAAAAATTAAAGGAAACAGGAGTGTAATAGAGGTAAACAAAGAATTGCCAGCTTTCCATTCTATACAACTTGTAGATGACCTGGAACTCACTTTAAAAAGAACTTCCGAGCCGGGGTATTCTATTACAGCAGATGATAACTTAATAGATATTCTAAAGTTTAAAGTGGAAGACAGTACGCTAATAGTTTCATCTTTTTACCAGGTAACAGCTAAGAAGCAATTAGATATAACAATAAAGTATAACCAACTTAAAGAAATCGGACTGCAATCTGGCAGCATTCGCAGTGATGATTTAATTAAATCGGAAACTTTAAAAATAACAGCTACTGGTTTTTCGAAACTAAACATTAATGCAGATGCAGAACTAGTGCATGTTCGTATGGAGGACAATAGTACAGGTAGTTTTAACATAAGGGCAGATTCACTCCATACAGCGTTGCTTGCTAAGGCAGATGTTTCTATTTATTATGACGGGTACAAGAGTCATTTGGTAATGGATGATACATCATCATTGTTTTTGGAGGGAACAACAGACGTATTTACGGTGGAAATGTTGGGGAATACCAACTTGAAAGGACAAGACTTTGAAGCCAAAGAGTTACAGGCAACATTAGGAGCTTCATCTAATGCTAAATTGTTTGCTGTTGTGCAGCTAAATCTTTCTCAGAGTGGTTCGTCTAAATGCTATTTATATGGAGATCCCAAGATAACTGTAGCAGCATTTTCCGATACTTCGGAGTTATATAAAAGAAATAAATAAAACGATTTTTATAATCCAAATAAAAACCCTCATCGCAGAAGATGAGGGTTTTAACATGTTGTTATAAATTTCAATTAGGCATGCATAGATAAATCAGTTTTTGGGCCTGCGTTAACAATGTCCTTGTTTACATTGGCTTCAAATTTTTTGAAGTTGTCATTGAATAGAGAAATAAGTTTCTTCTTCACTACTTCATATTCTTCTTTATTATCCCAGGTGTTTTTAGGAATAAGCACTTCAGAAGGAACGTTAGGACAACTTAATGGAATCTCAAATCCAAATTCTTGATCTTTAACAAAGTCCACATTGTCAAAATCCTTTTGGTGTATAGCGTCTATCATAGCTCGGGTGTATTTGAGTTTTATTCTAGAGCCTACGCCATGAGCACCACCGGTCCATCCTGTATTTACCAACCAGGCGGTAGCTTTATGGTCTTTTATTTTTTTAGCCAGTAGTTCTGCATATTTATTGGGATGCCACATCATAAACGCGGCACCAAAACATGCACTAAATGTTGCTTGCGGTTCAGTAACTCCCATTTCTGTTCCTGCTACTTTGGCCGTATAGCCCGAAATAAAATGATAACTGGCTTGTTCAGGAGTTAATCTACTTACCGGAGGTAAAACACCAAATGCATCACAAGTTAGGAATATGATATTTTCTGGATGCCCTGCTATACAAGGCATTTGAATATTATCAATAAAATGTATTGGATAGGATGCTCTGGTATTTTGTGTAATAGAAGTATCTGTATAATCTACTTCACGGGTATCTTTGTCATACATCACATTTTCTAAAACCGTACCAAATCTAATGGCATTAAAAATATCCGGTTCATTTTCAGCCGAAAGGTTAATGGCCTTCGCGTAACAACCTCCTTCAATATTAAAGGTGCCTTCGTCTGTCCAGCAATGTTCGTCATCTCCAATTAATTTCCGTTTAGGATCTGCACTTAAAGTAGTTTTCCCGGTTCCTGATAAACCAAATAAAATGGTCACATCATCTTTTTCTCCTACGTTTGCTGAACAGTGCATAGGTAATACCTCCTCTAAGGGCATCAGGTAATTCATGATTGAAAAAATACCTTTTTTCATCTCCCCTGCGTATTCTGTTCCCAAGATGACTACTTCTTTTTGCTCCAGGTTTAAATCAACACTGGTTTTAGAGGTCATTTCAGAAGTGTACCGGTTGGCTGGGAATCCCCCTCCGTTAAAAATAACGTAATCTGGTTCGCCAAAAGTTGCCAGTTCTGCAGATGTTGGCATAATCAGCATATTCTGCATAAAAAGTGCATGATAAGCTCTGGTACAAATGATACGCACCTTAATTCTGTATTTAGGGTCCCATCCTGCATAAGCATCTACAACAAAAATACGTGGACGTGTGTTCAGATAATCCAGGGCTCTTTCACGGTTCACCATATAAGTATGGTCATCCAGACCTATATTGATAGCTCCCCAATCAATATTATTTTCTGATGCCGGATTCTTAACAATCCGTTTATCTTTCGGGCTCCTTCCTGTCTTTTCGCCAGAATAAACTAAAAGTGCGCCAACGTCAGATATGGCAGTGCCTTTCTCTTGTCTAAGGCCAATTTCGTATAACACAGGCACACTACTGTTTCTATAAATTTCTTCTACTTCAATACCATATTTCTGAAGATTAAAAGCTTTTGTCATGAATTTCTTGTTTAAGTATTAATCGATTTTAAATCATAAGGTACGCTATTCCCTTATTTCAGTGCAAAGAATGCAATAAAAAACAACAAAAAAGATGACAATTGTCATACAGAATTACACTTTTCCTATGTGCTCACACTTTCAGCATTAATGCCCAGAAAACGCCTGTTGATTTTTACTATCTTTGATTCTATGAACGAAAATCTTGATCCAACTGCTGAAAATTTTTCACAAGAAGAGTTAGATATTGAAAGGGCACTGCGCCCTATCTCTTTTGATGATTTTACAGGGCAGGAGAAGGTATTAGAAAACTTGAAAATTTTTGTTCAGGCTGCCAATCAGAGAGATGAGGCATTAGATCATACCTTGTTTCACGGGCCTCCCGGGCTGGGAAAAACTACCCTGGCACATATTTTGGCAAATGAACTGGGCGTGGGGATTAAAGTAACTTCTGGCCCTGTTCTGGATAAACCAGGGGATTTAGCCGGACTACTCACTAATTTAGAAGAACGAGATGTACTTTTTATTGATGAGATCCACAGATTAAGCCCTATCGTCGAAGAATACCTGTATTCTGCCATGGAAGATTATAAAATTGATATAATGATCGAAACCGGACCCAACGCCAGGTCTGTGCAGATTAATTTACATCCTTTTACATTAATAGGCGCCACAACCAGATCGGGACTGTTAACTGCACCAATGAGAGCTCGTTTTGGGATCCAGAGCAGGTTACAATATTATAATACCGAAGTGCTTTCCACTATTGTAGAAAGGAGTGCAGATATTTTAAAAGTTCCAATATCTATTGATGCTGCCATTGAAATTGCCGGAAGAAGTAGGGGTACCCCAAGAATATGTAATGCATTGCTGCGCAGGGTGCGCGATTTTGCGCAAATAAAAGGAACTGGCAGTATAGATATGTCTATCTCCAAATATAGCCTCGAAGCGCTTAACGTGGATACACATGGCCTGGATGAAATGGACAATAAGATATTGATTACGATTATCGATAAATTTAAAGGAGGCCCTGTAGGGATATCTACCCTGGCAACAGCAGTTTCCGAAAGTGCGGAAACTATTGAAGAAGTGTACGAACCTTTTTTGATTCAACAGGGCTTTATCATGAGAACACCCAGGGGAAGGGAAGTTACGGAATTGGCTTACAAACATTTGGGCCGGATCAAAGGAGGAATTCAACCAGATCTGTTTTAAATGCCAGAACTCACCACCGTTTCCTATATCGAAGTATTAAAGAACCGAAAACGAATCCTTGCCAACCCTTTGCCCTTTCACAAGGAAAATTTTGAAAAGTATGGAGACACTTTTAGGGTAAAAATTGGCCCTGGAACGTCTATCATTTTTACTCGCGATTCGGACATTGTGCAACAGGTGCTCCAAAAACAACATAAAAAATTTCGAAAATCGCCCCTGCAAACCAGAGACTTGGCTAAGTATATAGGTCATGGTCTCCTTACGTCCGAAGGGGAACACTGGCGTAGCCATAGGCGAATGATTCAACCGGCATTTCACAAAAAAAAGTTGGTAGGATTATTAGATATCATGGAGCAAGCTATACGGGAAGAACTGAAAAGTATAAAGCCCAATATGGATCAGGATATTTTCCCCTTAATGGGCGATCTGGCCTTTCAGGTAGTAGCAAAAGCCTTGTTTAGCCGTTCTGACATTCAGGATAAGATGCGTACACTTCAGGAAATCACGGAGACCAATCAAAAAATGCTGATTCGTGAAATGCGCCAGCCTTATCTGAAATGGTGGTTCAAACTTAGCGGAAAAATAAAAAGACATGTAAGGTATTCGGAGGAGAGCCGCGAGTTGCTCAATGGCCTTATTGAAGATAGGATCGCATTAGAAAATGACAAAGACGATTTATTGGATATGCTTCTAAAGGCGACCTATGAAGACGGTACTCACATGCCCAGAAGACAGTTGATAGATGAGGTGCTCATCCTTTTTACGGCAGGGCACGAAACCACGGCGAATGCCTTGAGTTTTACACTTTTTTTGTTGGGCAAGCACCCCGAAATTCAGGAAAAAGTATTTCAGGAAATTACGCATGCCGGGGTAGGAACAACCGATAGTATTACCTGGATTCCAAAAATGATGTATACTCAACAGTGCATTGAAGAGGCCTTACGGTTGTATCCTCCGGCTTATATTATTGACAGGATGGCAAAAGAAGACCTGGAGATAGGCAACTACAGGTTTACTAAAGGAAGCTTACTTTTAATGTCGGTTTATGAACTACATCGCCATGAAATGTTTTGGGAAGCACCGGAATCCTATCGACCCGAACGTTTTGATAAGGTCAATAAAAAAGAAATGGGGGCCTTCTACTATCCGTTTGGAGCCGGACCCCGAATGTGTGTCGGGAATAATTTTGCAATGAATGAAATGATTATTACCATAGCACAAATTGTAAAAAAATACCGGATCAGAAACTTGGACGAAGAGGTTGCAATAGTACCCCTCATATCTTTAAAGCCAAAAGAGGTATTTTTAAATTTTCAGGAACGCTAATACATTGAGCTGCAAAAAGGCACATACCACATTAATTAAAGATGAGGCCAAACGCCTCGGGTTTTTGTCATGCGGAATTTCCAAAGTTGGTTTTTTGGAAGAGGAGGCCCCTCGTTTGGAAAACTGGTTACATAATAATATGCACGGGGAAATGACATACATGGAAAACCACTTCGACAAACGTCTTAATCCGAGCTTATTGGTTGAGGGTGCCAAATCTGTTATTTCTCTTTTACTAAATTATTATCCTCAGGAAACTCAAAAAAACGATACTTATAAAGTTTCCAAATATGCATATGGACAGGATTATCACCATGTCATCAAATCCAAATTAAAACTACTTCAGGAGTTTATTTCAGAAGAAATAGGGGAGGTTAGCGGTCGGGCATTTGTTGATTCGGCTCCGGTTTTAGACAAGGCATGGGCAGCTAAAAGTGGATTAGGATGGATAGGCAAACACAGTAACCTGCTTACGCAACAAGTGGGTTCTTTTTACTTTATTGCAGAGCTGATTGTAGATCTGGAATTGGAATATGATACCCCGGTCACTGATCATTGTGGAACATGTACTGCTTGTATCGATGCCTGCCCAACGGAGGCAATTGTAGCACCGTATGTGGTCGACGGAAGCAAGTGTATCTCTTATTTTACTATAGAACTCAAGAATGAAATTCCTGCTTCTGTAAAAGGAAAGTTTGATGATTGGATCTTTGGGTGCGATGTCTGCCAAGACGTTTGCCCCTGGAATAAGTTCTCACAAGCGCATAAAGAACCGCTTTTTAATCCGCATCCGGAGTTGTTGTCCATGACAAAAGAAGATTGGGAAGAGATAACAGATGATGTGTTTAAAAAAGTCTTTAAAGGATCTGCCGTGAAACGCACAAAATTTTCGGGATTAAAACGAAATATCAGATTTCTGGAATAATAAATTCCTACTACATCGATTTCGTGCCTAAAATCTCAATTTTATAATTAAGTTCTTATTAAGAATAATTATAAAACCCTATATTGAAAGGTTGTTAATTAGGATTTAGGACTAATGCATTCATAATTTCATAAACTGCGCACATTATGAGTATAATTAAAAAGCCAACCTTGAGTTTTTGGCAAATCTTCAATATGAATGTTGGGTTTCTTGGAATCCAATATAGTTTTGGACTACAACAAACTGCAATAAATCCTTTGTTTTTATTTTTAGGTGCTTCTGAAGAAATGCTTCCTATTTTAAATATTGCCGGGCCGGTTACAGGTTTGGTCATACAGCCAATTATTGGGGCAATTTCTGACAAGACATGGTCGCCACGGTGGGGCAGGAGAAAACCATTTTTTCTAATAGGGGCTATTATTGGCAGTTTGTGCTTATTTGTATTTCCGTCTAGTCCGGTACTTTGGTTTGCCGTTGGCCTTTTATGGATTTTGGATGTGGGTAATAATATGGCTATGGAACCTTATCGTGCTTTTGTAGGGGATAAATTACCAGAAAAGCAGTTGAGCCTTGGGTATCAAATGCAGAGTTTATTTGTAGGGGCTGGTATCTTATTGGCCATGGGTTCTATAGTTTTATTTCAAAACATATTTGGCGCTGAGGTCGTTGAAGGCGCAGATGTTGTTCCTACCTGGATGTATTATTCTTTCTATGTAGGAGGTGTCCTTTCTATAACTACTGTTTTATGGTCTGTTCTAAAGACTCCGGAAATTCCTCCTTCCGCAGAGGAATTAGAAGAAATCAATCATGATAAGAGCCAACCGATTGGCGCCCGTATTGCCAAGCCTTTTGCTGAAATAGTAAGTGCGATAAGAGATATGCCATCGTTTATGTGGAAATTAAGCGCGGTGTATTTGTTTCAATGGTATGCTCTTTTTGTCTATTGGCAATACATTACCCCACTATTTATGAAAACAATGGGTTATGGTATTTCGGAAGCTGCATCGCAGTCCGCTCAAATGAGTTTAACCTATAATATAGTTACAATGGTAGTTGCACTTGCCCTAGTGCCGCTTACTTTAAAATATGGGGGTAAAAAAATATACGCTCTTAGTCTAGTAGGTACCGGATTGGCACTTTTCGCAGTGCCATTTATAGAGAATTCTCTGCTCGTATTAGCGCCTATGGTTTTATTTGGAATAGGATGGGCCGCCATGATGGGTATACCTTATACCATGGTTTCAAAAGTGGTTCCTCAAGAAAGAAGGGGTGTCTATATGGGAATTTTAAATATGATGATTGTGATACCTATGGGGATTGAAACCTTAACTTTTGGCCCCATTTACAAATATTTGTTGGGGGGCAGTGCAATCAATGCGATGCTCTTTGCCGGAGGGTTCTTTATTATTGCAGCAATATTGGCAATGCGCTTACATGTAAAGCCAGAAAAAGTCCAGGAATAACCTCTTTTATCATGGAGTAAACGTTATGGCGGCAAAGTGATTTTTGATTGTTTATTGCATATGAAAAAATTCTACTGCATCTGTTTCCAAGCGGATAGTCCTATATAATATGTCAAATAATAATAGGATTTCTATTAGTGCTCTGGGATATGTTCGTATCCCAAGAATTACTCTTAAATTTGTTACTTAAACTCAATGTATGGCGAAAGATAAGAAGAGAAGGGAAGCGTTAATTTATCATGCCAAACCCACACCGGGTAAAATTAAGATTGTTCCTACAAAACCATATGCAACCCAACGAGATTTGGCACTGGCCTATTCCCCCGGGGTAGCGGAGCCCTGCTTGGAGATTGCAAAAAATGTTGATGATGTATACAAGTATACCGCTAAGGGTAATCTTGTTGCCGTAATTACAAACGGAACTGCAGTATTAGGTTTAGGCGATATAGGACCGGAAGCATCCAAACCCGTAATGGAAGGGAAGTCACTTCTTTTCAAAATTTTTGCGGATATAGATGGGATGGATATAGAGTTGGACACCAAAGATGTAGATAAGTTTGTTGAAACGGTAAAGACCATTGCCCCTACTTTTGGCGGTATTAATCTCGAGGATATAAAGGCACCAGAAGCTTTTGAAATTGAGCGCCGTTTAAAAGAGGAGTTAGATATTCCTGTAATGCACGATGATCAACATGGGACGGCTATCATCTCCTCAGCTGCACTAATCAATGCCTTGGAAATCCTAAAGAAAAAAATTCAGGATGTACAGATAGTAATCAGCGGAGCTGGTGCTGCTGCGATTTCCTGTACCAGACTATACAAAGCCTTTGGAGCCAGCGGAGAAAACATTCTTATGGTGGATAGTAAGGGTGTGATACGGGCAGATCGGGAGAACCTTTCTCCTGAAAAATTAGAATTCGCCACTGAGAGAAAATTAGACACGCTCGAAGATGCCTTAAAAGGTGCCGATGTGTTTATTGGCCTTTCTATTGCAGATATAATGACCCCAGCCATGTTAAAATCGATGGCTAAGGATCCTATTGTTTTTGCCATGGCTAATCCGGATCCGGAGATAAAATACAGTTTGGCCTGTAAGACCAGAAAAGATATTATTATGGCCACGGGCAGATCGGACCATCCTAATCAGGTTAACAATGTCCTTGGATTTCCTTTTATTTTCAGAGGCGCTCTAGATGTGCGGGCTACGAAGATTAATGAAGAAATGAAGATGGCTGCGGTAAAGGCCCTGGCAGATTTAGCCAAACAACCGGTGCCAGAACAAGTTAATATTGCGTACGGGGAAACCCGCTTAACATTTGGTAAAGATTATATTATTCCCAAGCCGTTCGATCCAAGATTAATAGCTGAAATTCCACCAGCAGTGGCAAAGGCTGCAATAGAAAGTGGCGTTGCAAAACTGCCTATTACAGATTGGGACCAGTACAAAGAGGAATTATTACAGCGGTCCGGAGAAGACAATAAGGTAATGCGCATGCTTATGAATAGGGCAAAAAGCAATCCAAAAAAGATTGTATTTGCGGAAGCAGACCAATTAGATGTTCTAAAGGCTGCTCAGATTGCCTATGAAGAAGGGATTGCACATCCCATATTATTGGGAAATAAAGATGTTATAAATGAACTCAAAAAGGAATTAGAGTTCGATGCAGATGTGTTAATAATAGATCAGTACGGACAGAATTCTTTAGAAAAAAGGAACCACTATGCACAACGATATTGGGAGGCCAGGAAACGAAATGGCACCACCTTGTACAGTGCAAAAAGTAGAATGCGAGAGCGCAACTATTTTGGCTCTATGATGATTCTGGAAGGAGATGCAGACGGTATGATCTCTGGGTATTCCAGATCGTATTCATCTTCCATAAAACCGGTTTTTGAAGTAATAGGGAGGGCTGCAAATGTTTCCAAAGCAGCTACTGTTCATATTATGATTACTAGTAGAGGGCCATTATTTCTGGCAGACACGTCAATAAATATTAATCCCACAGCAGAGGAGCTTGCGGAAATAGCTATTATGACCGCAAATTTGGCAACGGCCTTTGGATTCGATCCAGTAATGGCATTATTATCCTATTCAAATTTTGGTTCTTCTAACCACCCACAGGCAATCAAAGTAAAAGAGGCGGTTAAGATTTTACATGAACAACATCCTGAGCTAGTGGTTGATGGAGAAATTCAAACAGACTTCGCATTAAATAAAGAATTGCTCCAAAGTCAGTTCCCCTTTTCCAAATTAGCAGGGAGAAAAGTGAATACGCTGATTTTGCCAAATTTGGAATCAGCCAACATTACCTATAAGCTTCTAAAGGAATTGCATGCGGCAGATACCATAGGTCCTATTATGCTGGGATTAAAAAGAGCTGTTCATATTTTGCAGTTGGGAGCAAGTGTGGAAGAAATGGTAAATATGACTGCGGTGGCCGTGATAGATGCACAAGAGCGAGAAAAGCGCAGAAGTGCAAAGCAAGGAAGTACTAAGTAAATCATTTTAGAATCAAGACATATACATGATTACGCACTTAAGGGGGAAACTGGTAGAAAAGAATCCGACGCATGTTGTTATTGAATGCGCTGGTATTGGGTACTTCGTAAATATATCATTAAACACATTTTCCAAATTAACGGATAACGAAGGAATTCTTTTATATACCCATTTACAGATTAAGGAAGATTCCCATAGTTTATTCGGTTTTGCTGAAAAATCGGAGCGGGAGATATTTAGACTGTTATTATCGGTTTCCGGGATAGGTTCCAGTACTGCCAGAACCATGCTTTCCTCCTTAACTCCTTTCCAAATAAGAGATGCCATTGCCTCCGGAGATGTCCCTACTATACAGGGAATAAAGGGTATAGGAGCTAAAACGGCGCAACGGGTTATTTTGGATTTAAAAGACAAGGTTTTAAAAATTTACGATCTGGACGAAGTTTCCCCTAATTCAAACAATACAAATAAAGAAGAAGCGTTATCTGCTTTAGAGGTTCTTGGCTTCCTTAGAAAACCTGCCGAAAAGGCGGTAGACAAGGTGTTAAGTCAAGATACTGCACTAAGCGTAGAGGACATTATAAAACTGGCGCTTAAAAATTTGTAATAAGTTTGAAAACAGGGGCAAAAACAGTACTTAAATTTATATTTAAGCTATTCTTTCTATTAGTCATTTTTCTGGGAACCAGCCATTCTTTATGGTCTCAGGAAACAGATGAACAGCCCATAGATTCTGTAAAAACAGGAGTTGCTCTGGGGAAAATTATCTTAGAGAATCCTGAAAGTGTTGTTTCCAAGTATACCTACGATCCACAGCTAGACCGATACATTTATACAGAAAGTGTTGGTGACTACAATATTAATTATCCAATAATACTTACACCTGCTCAATATTTAGAGTTAGTTCGTAAGGAAAGCATAAAATCTTATTTTAAGGAAAAAATAGATGCTTTCTCCGGGAAGAAAGCAGGAAGCGAAGAAGCGCGAAGAAACCTGCTCCCTAATTTTTATGTGAATAGCAATTTTTTTGAATCTGTTTTTGGAGGGAATACGATAGAAGTGATACCGCAGGGATCTGTTGCAATGGATCTTGGGGTAATCTGGCAGAAAAATGACAATCCGGCACTATCTCCAAGGAACCGCACCAATTTATCATTCGATTTTGATCAGCGCATAAGCCTAAGCATGCTGGGAAAAGTTGGAGAGCGCTTACAGGTAACCGCCAACTATGATACAGAAGCTACTTTTGATTTTCAGAATCTCGTAAAACTAGATTACACCCCAACAGAAGATGATATTATTCAAAAGATCGAAATTGGGAATGTAAACATGCCTTTAAATAGTTCGCTTATTACAGGGGCTCAAAGTCTTTTCGGCGTAAAAACACAATTACAATTTGGAAAAACAAGAGTTACTGCCGTCTTTTCTGAACAGCGTTCTCAAAATAATACGGTGGTAGCCCAAGGGGGTGGCACCCTAAGTGAGTTCGAACTAACCGCATTGGATTATGACGAAGACAGACACTTTTTCCTATCACAATATTTTAGGGACCAGTACGATACAGCCCTGGAAAATTATCCATATATCCGAAGTCAGGTACAAATTACGCGTTTGGAAGTTTGGGTGACGAATAGAAGTCAGCAAACCTTAAATGTGCGGAATGTTGTCGCTATCCAGGATTTAGGGGAGGCAATCGATGAAAAGACCCGTATTGGGATCGCTAATGGGGATCCTGCCGGATTCTTTAATTTTTCTGCCACCAACCCAGATGTTCCGAGGAACGGGGCCAACGATTATGACCCCGCATTAATTAACAACGGGGGTGTTCTTACAGATCAGATTAGAGATATAGCGACAGTAGATAATGGATTCAACATATCTGGTGGATATGTTATAAATCAGGGCTTTGATTATGCCATACTAGAGAATGCCAGAAAATTAGAACAAACAAGAGACTATCAGTTCAATTCGCAATTAGGTTATATTTCCCTGAATCAGCGTTTAAGCAACGATGAGGTATTGGCGGTAGCCTTTCAATATACATTTAATGGGGAAGTTTATCAGGTAGGGGAATTTGCCAATGGTGGGCTAGATGCAACCACAGTATCAGGAGGAGTAACTCCGGTAATTGAAAACAACACTCTGGTCTTAAAATTATTGAAGAGTAATATTACCAATGTAGGAGATCCTATTTGGGATCTTATGATGAAAAATATTTATTCTACAGGGGCTTTCCAGTTAAGTGAAGATGATTTTAAATTAAATATCCTTTATTCGGATCCCACCCCGAGAAACTATATCACACCGGTAGATCCTAATGTTGGATGGCCTGTTACGCCAAAGCCACTCGAAGACAGAATATTATTGGACGTTTTCAATTTAGATCGCCTCAATGTATATCGGGATGTACAACCAGGAGGGGATGGATTTTTCGATTTTGTACCAGGAATTACTGTCAATACCCAAGGGGGACAAATTATTTTCACAAAAGTGGAACCTTTTGGAGCGTATCTTTTTGACATTATGGGAGGTGGAACGTATGATGTAGATAATGATCAGGGGTATAACGTAAACCAGCAGAAGTATGTGTTTAGGAATATGTATGCCAAGACCAAAGCTGCTTCGCTTCAGGATGCTGAAAAAAACAGATTCCGCTTAAAAGGCCGGTACAAATCTGAAGGTTCCAATGGGATTCCAATTGGTGCATTCAATGTGCCCAGGGGATCCGTGCGAGTTACCGCGGGAGGTCGTCAGTTGCAGGAAGGCATAGATTATACAGTAAATTACCAGGCAGGTACCGTACAGATTTTGGATCCCAGCTTACAGGCATCTAATACCCCTATAAATATTTCGGTAGAGAATAACGCCGTCTTTGGCCAACAAACCAGAAGATTTACCGGAGTAAATATTGAACACCAGTTCAATGAGAATTTTGTTCTTGGAGGTACGCTCCTAAACCTTAATGAACGACCCCTTACACAAAAATCTAATTTTGGCATAGAACCAG
>CBDUCK010000023.1:0-19516 GCA_965365635.1 uncultured Muriicola sp. | reverse complement strand
TCACCATCTTGGTTAAAATCTTCGATAAGCGAACTCCAGCTCCAGTCCGTGGCAGCTATTCCACTCATAAGGGCTGTTTCAGTAAACGTACCTCCAGGCCTATTAATTTGGAGCATATTACGGGCAAACTGATAATGATACCCGTAATTTTCTATTTTCAGTTTTTGGATTTGTATGTCTTCGTCTCCCTCGGAAGATTTAAGCACAGTTTCGTCTTCAGGCAGCATATCCAAAGAGAGGATATCGGGCCATCCATCATGATTGATATCTGCTACATCATTGCCCATAGAGAACCGGGTTGTCTGGCCAAAATATTGTTTTAAACTCTCTGTAAAAGTGCCATCCCCGTTGTTTATATAATAATAGTCGTCTTCATGAAAATCATTTCCAACATAGATATCAGGAAACCCATCCTGGTTAAAATCACTAATGGCTACGCCAAGGCCATATCCATTAACTCCACCAAAAATACCGGCTTCTTCGCTGACGTCAACAAATGTTTGCCCGTCATTTCTCAGCAGTTTATCGCCAGTTTGAAAGTCTCGCTTATAACGAAGATCGGCTTTGCCAAAAGACTCCTGGGTATGAACCGCGTGGTTCAGCAGGTATAGATCCAGGTCTCCATCCAGGTCATAATCCAAAAAAGTAGCATTAGAACTGAAAGTATCAAAATCCAAACCGTATTTAGCCGCACTTTCTGTAAACGTTTCATCTCCATTATTGATGAAGAGTTCATTATGGCCAGAAAAACCATTAATGCCTACGACGGCACATACATAAATATCTAAAAGGCCATCCCCATTAATGTCACCCATTACAGCCCCGGTATTCCAGGTGCTTTTTCCGGAAACTCCTGCCTTATTGGTTATATCCTCAAATGTCAGATTGCCTTTATTGAGAAAGAGCTTGTTCTTAACCTGATTACCGCTAAAGTAAATATCGGGTAGCTCATCCCCATTAATATCCCCAATGGCAACCCCTCCACCATTGTAGAAATAGAGGTAGTCCAATATATTAAGGTCATTGGTTTCGGTTAATGTATTACTAAAGGTAATTCCTGTTTCTTGAGGGGATGGGTTCACAAAGAGCTCACCTTCTTTTTTACCGCATCCAAAAAGAAGCATTACCATAAAACTTACAACGAATATTTTATTCATTCAGCCTGTATATCTTGGGTTGTGTATCGTTTAGTGCCGCTATTAAATAAGACTTGCCATTTCGGTCCTTAAATTGTTTCAGATGTTTAATTTCTTCCCGGATGAAAAAGCCACTCCTGGAATAATCCTGCCATTCAAAGTCTAGTTCTTTATTGCCTAATAAAACACTGCCATAATTGGCATCCAGCCGGGAGTATTGCGGTTTAAATTCAAAATTGTTACCTCCCATAATGAGGTCTATATAGCCATCATTGTTTATGTCAGAGCACGTGATGCCGCAAACACAGGATAACTGAACCCGTGGCGGAAGCTTCTTAATTGTAAATACACCATTTCCTTCATTAATAGCAATCACAGATTCGGCAATACCCGAGCGTTTCATTATAGAATTTTTGAATACCTCCTCAGGAAAAAGTTCTGCGATGGTCTTCTTTGCATATTCTGAAGCTTTCAGGTTTTGTTTCTTAAGGGATACCAGTTGATTGGTAAGCTCTTTCTTTTGATGCAGTGGATAATCATTACCGTTCTCATGAAGTGTTACAATTTGTTCAATTGTACCGTTGCTATCAAAATCATTGATCCACATTTTCATTGGATTCTCTGGTGTGGGTTTATAATGTAAATTAGCGCCCTGATTGCCCAGAATAAGGTCATTATCACCATCGTTATCCAAATCGGCCGCTTCTACAACATTCCATAAGCCGTCCAGGCTATCCAGTTCTGTTGCTAGTTTTTCCAAACGCCTTCCTGAATTCTTAAAGATATTAGGGGTGCCCCATTCGGATACGGTTATCAGATCTTTTTTGCCATCACCATCCATATCTGCCCATACTGCATTGGTGACCATCCCGGCGTCTTTCAGCTCGTAGGCAAGGCGTTCTGTAGAATTTTTAAATGTCCCATCCCCATTATTCTCCAGAAATAAATGATCCGGGTTAACACCATAGGTGCCCACCACACTTCTCGATCCAACAAAAACATCAACATCTCCATCGCCATCAAAATCTTCCGGAGCAATGGTGGAAATATTCTTGAAAGTTGATGGGAGTACTATTTCCGACCTTGTAAAAATCCCTTTCCCATTATTCAGATATAGACGACTTCGGTAGGTCATTTCCTCTCCAACCTGGTTTCCGCCAGATCCTACTATCAAATCTAAATCTGAATCGCCATCGGCATCCAAAAAGGCTGCCGCGGTATCCTCATAACCTGCATCTTCCTCAAAAACCTTCTGTTCGAGGGGTCTTATATTCCCATTACCGCTATGTTTGTAGATGGCAGCTGCCTGTCCTTGGGCGCCGCCAATAAAAATATCCTCGTTGCCATCCCCATCAATGTCACCTACAGCCAGTGCCGGTCCTTCCTGCGATAGGAGTTTGTAAATTAAGCCTTCGTAATCAAAATCGTTGTAATTGTTCTCCTGATGCGCAATGAGCGAAGTATTCTTTATTTCCTTTAAAAAAGGTTTTAGGGTTTTGAAGCCCACAGGTTTATATAGTTCTGTAGCTTGGCTGTAATTGAAAAGCATGGACTGATCTACAGCTATGTTTTCTACTTTTTGTGTCTTATCATCGGGCCATATAACCCTAATAGAGTCTATGGTTGTAGAGGTACCCAGGCCTATGGTCATTTCATAATCCATAGAAGACTGAAACCCTCTGGAAGGGATGAGTTCCTGAAAGACTGTATTATCTGCATGGTATAGGAGGACAGAAGTGCCTATGGCAAATTTATTGCTTTCGGGCCCTTCAAACTTTAATTTTATATAGTGATTGTTGGTTAGGGAATCGGCCTTGTTTTCATAAATAAAGGCTTGCATATTTACATTGTTAACTACCAGGTCCAGATCCCCATCATTATCAAGATCTCCATAGGCAGCTCCATTAGACATACTTGGAAGTTCAAAACCCCACTCTTTGTTGGCGTTAGAAAAGGTTAGGTCCTTATTATTTTTGTAAGCAAAATTTGGTTGGGGTTTAATCGGCATTTTACTTATAATAGAATCTATAGATTCCTTTCTTCCGGTAAGTGCCATTTTTTGAATGATCTCGTTTGCAAAAAAGTCGACAAAATCGAGGTCAGTTAGATCATGGTTGATCCCATTGGTAATAAAAATGTCCCGAAAGCCATCATTGTCCATGTCAAACATCAACCCGGCCCAGCTCCAGTCGGTGGCATCTACCCCGCTGAAATAAGCAATTTCAGAAAAGGAACCGTTCCCATTATTGAGTTGCAGGGTATTCTGAATATATTGCTGGTAGAAATCCTTATCCTGTTTTAGCCTAAAGACGTCATAACCATCAAATTCCATAACCGATTTTACCCGCTCGTCGGCCTCGGGCAACATATCCGTTATAAAAATGTCAGCATTTCCGTCATTATTGATATCTGCCATATCAATACCCATTGCCGAAAGGGAGAGGTGCGATGTCCAACCCTTTATGTCCTCGGTAAACGTACCATCCTGGTTATTGATGTAGAGGTAATCGCGTTCATAAAAATCGTTGGAGACATAAATATCCGGGTATAGATCTTTGTTTATATCGGTGATCATAATTCCCAGGCCAAAACCTATAAGGCTACCATATATGCCGGCTTGCTCGCTTACATCTACGAAGACACCATTATCATTGCGCAGCAACATATCGCCAACCCCTCTAAAAATATCGGGGACTCCTTCCCAGTCCTGGGCCCTTACTCCTCTTTGTTCAGCATACCCCAAACTGCTCACAGGAATATTACTGTTATTAAGGATATAGGCGTCCAGATCCCCATCCTTATCATAATCAAAAAAGGAGGCATGTGTAGAAAACCCGGTTTTAGCAAGGTTATACTCCGCTGCTTTCTCCGTGAAAGTCAGGTCACCATTGTTAATGTAAAGATCATTATCATGGTTATTTCCTTCCATATTACCGGCGTTACTCACATAGATATCTAGTAAGCCATCTTGGTTGATATCTACCATGACCACTCCGGTAGACCATGGTTTATTGCCTTCTATCCCCGCTGATGAAGAGATATCCTCGAACTTAAAATCCCCTTTGTTCAGATACAACTTATTGGCAACCATATTACCGGTTAAATAGATGTCGGAGAGGCCGTCATTATTAATATCCCCTATGGCTACCCCCCCGCCATTATAAAAATTACGGTATTTAAAAATGTTGAAATTCTTTTGGTTTTCAACATGGTTAATAAAATCGATGCCCGTTTGCTCTGAAGACAGGAGCGCAAAAAGGGTAGGGGCCTTTTCAGATTCCGGGGCCTTATTTTCATTTTTAGAGGTACAACTCATGGCAATCCCCAAGGTTCCTGAGAGTATTGCCAAAATAATTTTTTTGCTATGTTTCATGTTCTTTTACTCGATGATTCTAATTTAAAATATCGGAGAAGCAGTATTCATCCCAAGAGCCGGTATGGTTAGGTTTTTATGATTTTTATGGCATCCGGAGAACAATATTGCAAGCAATAATAAATGCCCTAATATCCTTTTCATTATTCTTCTATAAGAGGCCCACAAGATACTTATTCTGCCTGTAAGATGGAAGTCATTGGAAAGATTGTTTTTGTTCATATTTAGTTTTTTAGCAGTTAATATTGTGGTCTTCGAGAAGTTGTTAGCAAATCTTCGAATATATTTAAGGAATTAAACAAACCAACCTTTATCATGATTGGAATCTTATCTTTTGTTGGCTTTACATCGTTAGTAGCCATTATCTCTTATTACGCAACCCGGACCACTGATGAAACCTCTTCAGATGGCTATTTCCTGGGGGGAAGGAGTCTTACTGCGGGTGTTATTGCCGGATCTCTGCTTTTAACGAATCTTTCTACGGAACAAATAGTAGGGCTCAATGGAAGTGCTTACAAGGATGGTTTGTCTGTTATGGCCTGGGAAACATTAGCAGCTATGGCCATAGTTATAGCAGCTGTTTTTCTTCTCCCACGATATCTTAAAGGAGGCCTTACAACGGTTCCGCAATTCCTGGCAAAGAGGTTCGATGTTTCCACCAAGACAATTACCTCTGGTCTTTTCCTTACAGGATATGTTGTTGTGCTACTCCCCGTAATTCTGTATTCGGGATCTGTAGCCATAAGTGGGATGTTTAACTTCCCTGAACTTTTAAATGTTTCAGAAAAAACAGCCCTGGTGCTTACGATATGGGGAATTGGAATAATAGGGTCTATTTATGCTGTTTTTGGGGGCCTAAAAGCGGTAGCGGTCTCTGATAGTATCAATGCCATAGGACTAATGATTGGAGGGGTGCTAATCCCCATCTTTGGTTTAATGGCCATTGGTGACGGCAGTGTTATTGATGGCCTGGACACCTTGCTTGCTGCGAATCCTGAAAGATTCGACTCAACAGGAGAGCACGGTCAGGAGGTGCCTTTTTCTACAATATTTACTGGAATGATGCTGGTGCAACTTTTTTATTGGGGCACCAACCAACAAATTATACAACGGGCTTTGGCGGCCAAAAATTTAGCAGAAGGTCAGAAGGGACTTCTTCTGGCAGCATTTTTAAAAATCTTGGGACCGTTGATTTTAGTTTTACCGGGGATGATCGCCTATCATTATTTTGATGGTGGCCTTGCTTCCAGCGACCTTGCTTATCCGGAACTGGTACGCGCAGTGTTGCCTACCTATCTCGTTGGTTTCTTTGCTGCAGTACTTTTTGGGGCTATACTGAGTTCGTTCAATAGTGTGCTTAATAGCTCAGTTACCTTGTTTGGGATAGATATTTACAAACAACATATTAATAAGGAGGCTCCGGAAAAGACCGTAGTTAAATATGGAAAAATATTTGGTGTTTGCCTGGCATTGGCGGCCATGTTTATAGCGCCAATGATTGCTAATGCTGGTAGTTTATTTAATTACTTACAAGAGATAAATGGTATTTACAGCATCCCTATTTTATCGATTATTGTTATCGGATACATGACCAAAAGAGTTCCGGCTATTGCAGCAAAAATAGGAATCATTTCTGGCTCGGTACTTTATATCATTAGCCAGTTTTGGCTACAGCCTAAGCTTGTAAATTCCGCTTTGGAGGAGGCAAAGGCGTCCGGAATAACCGACGTGGCAGATTTGGCTATGATAGAGGCGGATGCCTATCCTCATTATTTACATGTGATGGCAATTTTGTTTGTTGCAAATATGGCCATTATGCTCCTGATTGGAAAGTTTAAACCCAGAGCTACACCTTATGTTCAGGAATACACCAAACAAGTGGAAATCACACCTTATAAGTACGTAAAGCAGGTTGGATTAATTATCGTAATTATCGTAGCAGGAATTTATATTTACTTTGCGAAGTAAGCAAAACTAAAGCCCGTTGTATCTGACGGGCTATTCTTTTTTTAAATAGTCCCCAGCTAAATATGCTGATTGATTATATTTTCGAATAATTCTTGCTTTCCGCTTTGAAGTGTTGGTTCTCCATGCGAAACCGCTATAGCATAGAGATCTTCTAACTGTAGTTTTCCAGCCTCAAAGTCCTTCCCTTTACCCGATTCAAAAGAGCTATAACGCTTGTTTACGAGTTCTTCATAAGGAGAAGAAGTAATAATCTTGTCGGCAATTACTAATGCTCTCGCAAACGTATCTACCCCTCCAATGTGTGCATGAAAGATATCATCCGTATCGGTAGAATTTCGTCTGATTTTAGCATCAAAATTAATGCCCCCGCCTTGAAGGCCTCCTGCTTTTAGGAAGACAAGCATAGCCTCTGTTACCTCGGTAATATTATTTGGGAACTGATCTGTATCCCAACCATTTTGATAATCCCCCCGGTTGGCATCAATACTTCCAAGCATATTATGAGAAGCGGCTACTGCCATCTCGTGCTGCATTGTATGACCAGCTAATGTGGCGTGGTTAAATTCGAGATTTAATTTAAAATCGTCTTGAAGTTCGTATGTGTTTAAGAAACCAACTACCGTAGCCGCGTCAAAATCGTATTGGTGTTTCATTGGTTCCATGGGTTTGGGTTCTATAAAGAAATTTCCTTTAAACCCTTTACTCCTTGCGTAATCTCTGGCCATTCCCAGAAAACGCCCCAAATGATCTAGTTCCTTTTTAATATTGGTATTCAATAACGACATATATCCTTCCCTACCTCCCCAAAAAACATAATTTTCACCGTTTAGGGCAATGGTGGCATCCAGGGCCAGTTTTATTTGTGCTCCTGCCCTTGCAACCACGTTGAAGTCTGGGTTGGTAGCTGCCCCATTCATATAACGTGGGTTCGAAAAGCAATTGGCAGTTCCCCATAATAGTTTTACGCCACTGGCTGCCTGTTTTTCTTTAATATAGTCCACAATGGCAGAAAGTCTATCTTCCGATTCTTTTAGACTAGTACCTTCTTGAATAAGATCAAAATCGTGAAAACAGAAATAATCGAAGCCCAATTTGGTTATGAATTCAAAAGCTGCATCTGCTTTTGCCTTTGCAGCATCCATAGGATCTTTTGGTTGGTCCCACAGAAAATTTTGTGTTCCCGGGCCAAACGGATCCGAACCCAGACCACAGAAGGTATGCCAATAGGCTACTGCGAATTTAAAATGCTCGCGCATTGTTTTACCTGCTACTATCTGGTTAGGATTATAGTATTTGTACGCTAAAGGATTGTCCGATTCTTTTCCTTCAAAGATGATATCGCCAATTCCCTGATAATATTCCTTGTTTCCTAGTAATGCCATATCAGCAATTTTTTAATTGTAGTTCCAGTTTCTTTTTCCAACGCTTATAGGCAGTCTTATAGTCACCGGTATCATCGGCGGGTTTATAAGTGGCTAAATAATCGTTAGTTGTAAATTCTCCGAAGGAATCAAAATCGCCTTTGTGGAGAGCGCAGGCCCGTGCCGCCCCAATGGCCCCTGTGGTATTATAAATTTCAATTTCTTTATCTATGAGGGAGGCAATGGTATTTGAAAATATTTTGGATTGAAACAGATTGTCGTTGCCTGCACGTATTACTGAAGGGATAAGCCCATCAGACATCATAATTTCTAGCCCATATACAAACGCAAAAGCAATGCCTTCTATAGCTGCTCTAAAAAGGTGGGATTTAGTATGGTAGTTTAGATTTATATTAAATAGTTGTGTACCAATATTTCTATTATTGAGCATACGCTCTGCTCCATTACCAAAAGGAAGAAGTAAAACCCCATCGGAACCAATTGGTACGGAAGCAGCTAGTTCGTTCATTTCTTCGTAAGAGTTCACATCTAAATTATGAAGTAGCCATCTATATTGTATCCCTGCACCGTTTATGCAAAGTAATTTACCTATTCTTGGACAACTCGAAAGAAAATTTACATGGGCAAAGTTGTTTATGCGTGTGTGTTCTTTTGTGGAAATTGTATTGGTGATGGCATAAACAACTCCTGAAGTGCCACAAGTCATAGCAACTTCTCCCGGTTTAAAAATATTAAGTGATAGCGCATTATTGGGCTGATCCCCAGCCCTGTAAAGTATAGGGGTGCCAGCTGCCAATCCGGATTGGAGTGCTGCTGTTTTTGAGACTACACCCTGAACACCAAAAGTTGGTACCAGTTCAGGAAGTAATTTGTTATCTATTTCATAATAGTCTAGCAACCATTGTGCTATTTTTTGCTCTTGGAAATCCCACAAAGTACCTTCCGACAATCCAGGGGTGCTAGTAGCAACGGTATCACTTAGTTTATATGCGATATAATCGCCCGGAAGCATTGCTTTATAAATTCTTTTGTAAATATCGGGTTCATTTTCTTTTACCCATTTTAATTTGGAAGCGGTAAAATTTGCTGGGGAATTCAACAAGTGGGCCGCACAGTTTTCGGCACCTAAATCCTTATAGGCTTGCTCCCCAATTTTAACTGCCCTGCTGTCGCACCATATGATAGCGTTTCTTACTACAATCCCTTTTTTGTCAATAATAACGAGTCCATGCATCTGGTAAGAAATACCAATGCCTTTTATGTCCTTATTTTGAATAGAATATTGGGAAAGTAATACTCTGGTTGCTTTACAGAGGTGGTCCCACCAATCGGACGGATTCTGCTCTGCCCAACCTTTTTTTGGAGCCAGGATAGACATCTCAACAGGGGGTTCTTTGTGTACACCAACAGACTTTCCTGTAGTTGTATTAACCAAAGCAACTTTTATGGAAGAACTACCAATGTCATATCCAATGAAGTACATATATCCAGGGTATCGGTATGAGTAAGATATCACTTTTGCTGTGATACAACAAGCAACTAAATAAAAAAAGACCGCCCAAAAGGCGGTCTTTCTATATCTACTATAGGATATATTTCTTAATATCCTGGATTTTGAACCAAATTAGGATTTGCCAACAACTGACTAGCAGGGATAGGGAACACCTTCCATGTATCGTTATTTACAGAACCTGGTGCTTTAAATATCCAATCTCTTGTATATTGTCCAAAACGAATTAAATCATTTCTTCTCCAGGTTTCAGCGAACAATTCGCGTCCTCTTTCATCCAATAAATCTTGTTCACTAACAGATCCAAGAGGGGTAGCATTTCTAATTCCACGAAGTTCATTAACCATGGCAGTAGCATTTCCACCACTACGTAACATAGCTTCTGCTTTCATAAGGTGGGCATCTGCATATCTAAAGAATATTTCATGCCTGTTAAATCCTCCAAATCTTGGCGCATACTTCATAACCCTGATTCCTGTAGTTTCATCATTGTTAATAATATTGCTCGCGCCAGTACCATCTTGAAATTCTTTTTTAAAGGTTAAGGGAGCACCAGCTCTATCTTCTAAAGCGGTGCCATCTAGGTCGTACTGCTGCCCTATCAGGAATCCGTTACCAACATTAGAACTTAATTCAAAACCACCTTCATCTGTTGTTCCGGCACGGCCGGTAAAAGGTAGGCCAGATGGTGGAACACCACCTCGGCGTTCTTCTTGTCCGTCTAGTGGGGTTTCATCTAGTGCAACCCTGTTAGAATTTGGATCCCCTTCAAAGAGGTCATAGTATTCTGCTAACGTACTAAAGCCATTCCAACCGCCACCACCTTGGGTAGTAGAGTTGTAATGCAGGCCATTAAATATACGGTTACCAACCTCAGATGACAACCAAAGAATGGTTTCATTATCGGGTGTATCTCTGAATAATTCAAAGTATCCTGCTTGTAATGCATATCCGTCAGATGCAATTTCATCAACTAGTGAGATAACTTGCGCCATATCACCAGTGTCAACGCTACCACCAAGATAAATATGCTTATTAAGAAGCACCTTAGCTTTAAGGTATCTGGCTGCTGCTTTACCCGCTCTTCCGTTCGCATCACCGCCACCGGCGCTTATGCTAGGAAGATTGGCAATAGCCGCATCAATATCTGCTACAATAAAATCTACAGCAGTAGCACCCGTAAGTACTTCTGGAACTGAAGATGAAGGCAAGCTAACATCTCTAAAGGGTATTTGTCCATACATATCCAAAATAGTCCACATTGCGAAGGCTCTGATAAAACTTGCCTCTCCTACATTTGTCGCACTTGGATTACTTCGGGAATCTAACACTTGTGAAGCAACCAATTGTGTACCATTCCATTCATTCCATGTATTCACCACCTGAGGGTGTTCAGGAGTCCATAGGTGTTGATGTAAGGCCGTCCATTCACCGTTGTCACCCCAATCCGTACCACGGGTTGGAACAATAGCGGCATCTGTAGTTACCTCATTAAGTGCAAATCGATTACTCTGATTGCCATAATGGTCTCTTACTCTATTATATAATTCATCAACTGTAGATGATGGATTCGCTAAACCCTGGAAGCCTTCTGTTATAATAGAATCGCTTTCCTCTATTTCCAGATCGGTACAGGAGGTTAATCCAACCACCGTCATAAGAGTTAATAAATAAATTTTTAATTGACTTCTTTTCATGATATACAATTTTTTTTAATTAAAATGTTGCGCTTAAACCTAAGGTTATTGTTCTTGGGCTAGGGAATGCAGACCAGTCAATACCTCTAGTAGGTACACCAGATCCTAAATCTCCCGTTGCTACAGTAACTTCTGGATCAAGACCAGAATAGTCAGTAATTAGGAACAAGTTTTGTCCTGTAAGCGATAATCTAAGGTTTTTAAATAAGCCTTCTCCTGTTAGAGGTACATTATACCCTATGGTTGCGTTCTGGAACCTAACAAAATCTCCTTTTTCCAAATATCTTGTTGAAACATCTGCTGAAGCTCCCGGAGCATCACCACTTGTAAGTAAGTCTGTAGTGACATTTCTGGCGTTAGTTATAGAACCAGAAGTAAATAATCCGTTGGCGGTATTGTTATAGACCGAAAATCCGAATTGCCCTGAAAAATAGGCGGCAAGATCCCAGTTGCCACTGCTAAAGTTTAATGATAAACCTGTAGTGATGTCTGGTAAAGCATCTTCACCAACGAAAATCTTATCCTGGAAAACATCTCCTACACCATCTCCGTTTTGATCCACAAAAGTGGGTTGGCCAGCAGAATCAAGTCCGTCAAAAACGGCCATGTAGTAAGAAAACAGTGAATACCCAGATTCAAAACGTTGTGCGAACGCTCCGGAAAGTCCCTGACCATTAACAGCACCTGTATTGATAGCGCCACTAAAGTCTTGTACTTCGTTAGAGTTGTAAGCAATATTAAAGGCAGCAGAGAAAGTTGCTTTATTAGATTGAATAAAGTCATAAGCCAATGCAAATTCAATTCCTTCGTTTAGGATTGTAGCATCCACATTTCCGAATTGGAACGGATCAATTGCCGGAGAAGCTGGTGGAGTTCTCAAAAGAACATCCGTAGTTTCACTTCTGTACACATCGATACTTCCAGATAATCTATTCTGATTGAAGCCGAAATCTAAACCTACATTAAAGTTTAACGTTTCTTCCCATTTCAAATCTGGTACATCTGTTGCTACAATTGTTAAACCACTTGCGTTTACACTAAGATCTTGGTTAACTCCAATACCTCCGAAACGTTGTCTTGCTACAAAGTTACCATAACCAAGTCCATTCTGGTTACCTGTTATACCGGCACTCAATCTCAATTTTAGAGTGGATATATTATCACCTACAAAATCCTCTTCAGATATTTGCCATGCAAAAGCACCGGAAGGGAAATAACCGTATTGATTCTCAGGTCCAAAACGAGAAGAACCATCTGCTCTCATTGTAGCTGTAAGAAGATATTTGCTTAAATACGAGTAATTAACACGTCCAAAGAAAGATTGTAGTTCATCCGTATTGTCAAAAGCGTCAGCGGACATAGCACGTACTTTCCTATCGAAATCGAAGCCAATTACTTCACCGGCTATAACATCTGGAAAGAGTCTGTTAACTACGAGACCACTGGTATTAGTTCCAAAAGAATATTGTTGAAATGATCCGTCAATCGAACTTCCGGCTGCATCAACCGTAGATCTAAGATCTTCGCCCATTTCATTTAAATCAGTAGTACCAAAACCTCTTGCGAATGAATTTCTTCCTCTTGATTGGAAATCTTGAAAGGAATAACCAACAAGCACATCTAAAGATGAACTACCAAAGTCTTTTTTATAGTTTAAGGTAGCTTCCAACAGGTTGTTTTCTCTTTCAAGGGTATTGTAAGCTCCACCACCATTTTCAAAACCTAAGGCACTGGTATTTCCTGAAATCACTGAAGTGTTTTCTGAACTAGAAGTATCATATCCCATATTTATTTTAGCACTAAGCTCAGGAGTAAAAGCATACTCCAAAGAACCATTTAAAAGAAAACGGTCTGTATGAGTTTGATTTTGGTTAAAAGCCAATCGGGTTGCTGGCTCAATATGAGCACCACCATCATCAAAACCTGGGTCAGTAGGCCAGGTTGGGTTGGCAGAGTAGGAAGCTCCTAAAATATCTCCACGGAAACCAGCTGTTCCACTTAAGGGTGCTACTTGGTCATTAACCCGTGATATAGTAGTAGATACCGCTAAAGTTAATTTGTCATCAAGAAAACGTTGTCTTAAGTTAAGTCTACCTGTTATTCTTTCCAGGTCTGTTTTTTCAACAACTCCAAACTGTTTGCTGTATCCAAAAGTTGCACGGACATTCCCAGTACCATAATTGTAAGCATAAGCTACGTTTTGATTGGTAGATGCGGTTGATCGCAAAATAAAATCTTGCCAGTTTGTATTAAAACCGTAATCTACTGCAGAGGCATCACCACCAAATTGAGTGACTGCACCCAAAAACTCATCACGGCTTAGCAGATCATATGTGTTAGCAGGAGTTGAATAACTCAAAGAAGAATCAAAACTTAGTTTGCCTCCTCCGGTACCTTTTACACCTGTTTTAGTAGTTATTATAACAACCCCGTTGGAACCTCTGGAACCATAAATTGCCGTAGCAGAAGCATCTTTCAAAATACTTATACTCGCAATATCTGAAGGGTTCAGGAAGTTAAGAGGGTTTCTTACCGGTGTGGCACCGTTACCTGAATCACCAGATGGGGACGTATTATCTCCAGATAAAGGAACACCATCTATTACAAATAATGGATTGTTGTTAGCTCGAACCGAGTTGGAACCTCTAATGTTGATTGAGATACCTGCTCCTGGTTCCCCACTGGATTGAGAAATGTTAACACCAGCAGTTTTACCTTGAATCAATTGTTCTGGGGATGAAATTACTCCACCATTAAAGTCATCGGCACTAACTGAGGTTACAGATCCTGTCGCATCCTTTACAGTTGTTGTACCATAACCAATGATGACCACTTCATCCAATGCCTGAGCATCTTCTTCCATGACAATATTGATACTAGATCGGCCATTTACCGCAACTTCTTGCGTCTTATAGCCAATATAACTAACAATAAGAATGGCGTCAGCGCCAACATTACTAATTGTGTAGTTACCATCGAAGTCTGTCTGAGTACCGTTCGTAGTACCTTGTACTACAACACTCGCCCCGGGTAATGGGCCGTTAGCATCGGTAACAGTACCTGATACGTCTTGCGCCTCAACCAATCCAAAGCTCAAGATAGCTCCGACTAGCATAAGACCTTTTAGTAGTGTAATCTTCATAAAAAGTTAATTTAAGTTTAGTTAATTTTAATTCAAGCGTTAAACATATATAAAATAATTGTTAAATCCTTTAAATACAGAGCCCGAGTGCTTACGCAAACGGTTTCGTGTTAATAACTTTTAATACATAGGAATTCGATAAATTTCATTACTATGAATCTATAATTCTTTAAAAATGGGGTGTTTATTTTAATGATATGCAAGCAAATATAACAATTTTTCATTGCCAGCCCTTAAAATATGAAAAAATCGCACGTAGAAATATGGAGTTCATACAAGATAAAATAAGATTTTGTTTAACTACCTTTAGTTTTAATAACAGAAACCAATAACCCATCTCTTGAAAAAAAAAATAACACTTAAGCACATTGCCAGGGAATTGGATGTTTCAATTTCAACTGTCTCAAAAGCTTTAAAGAATAGTGAAGAAATAGGGCGAGATACCAAAGACAAGGTTCAGGCCTTTGCCAAATTATACAACTACAAGCCCAATAATATTGCCATTAGCCTTAAAAATAAAAGGACCAAGAATATAGGTGTTATCATTCCGGACATTGTACATCATTTTTTTACAACCGTTTTTAGGGGGATAGAGAAGTATGCCAATGCTAAGGGATATAACGTAATAGTTTGTGTATCGGATGAATCTTTTGATAAAGAAGTAATAAATATGGAAATGCTGGCTAATGGCAGTATTGATGGTTTTATCATGGCATTATCTGGCGAAACACAACTTAAAAATGACTTTAATCATTTAAAGGAAATAACGGAACAAGGAATCCCATTGGTTCTTTTTGATAGGGTAACCGATGAGATTGCATGTGATAAAGTTTTAATAGACGATAAAAAAGCTGCGTATTCAGCAGTTAAAAAGTTACTTGCTGCCGGAAGAAAGCGAATTGCCTTGGTCACTACCGAGGACTTTCTTAATGTGAGTTCTAAACGAGCTGAAGGATATTACCAGGCGTTGACGGAAGCGGGGATTGGAATAGATGATGATCTCATTCTGCAGCTTCCATATCAACAGCAAGATGAAAAGAAAAGTGAAGAATTTTTTAAGTCAATCCAAATAGATGCTGTGCTTTGTGTTAATGAAATTTTTGCCGTTAGATGTATGTTGATTGCCCAAAGAAATGGATACAAGGTCCCGGATGATATCGCATTTATAGGTTTTACAGACGGAATTTTATCCAAGTATGCCTCTCCAAGGTTAACTTCTGTAGATCAGCATGGAGAGAAAATGGGCGAAATAGCAGCTCAGATGTTAATCGAAAGAATAGAACAAGAAGAAGATCTGGAAGGGGAAGAAGTTTATAAAACAGAGGTGCTTACTGCTACCTTAATTGAAAGGGAATCCACTCCAGATTTTTTATTATAGCGATGCGCCACATTTTAATGAGTAATAAAAATCGGAGGAATAGCGGGTGAAAAACTATTTAGCAGCAAATACTTGAGGAGAGATGAGACTAGAATATTTTGATTCATTAAAAATATTTTTACATTTATCAACTTCAAAACACAATGGATTCTTCTCAAAATTTTGTGATTTGATTTCAGTCAATCATATATAAAGGAACACTTATTGAATTTCATTATTTATTACAGATAACCAATGTTGCTTTCTTGGATAAAGCTAAAAGAAAGTAATAGACCAAAGAATTATGCATAAAAGAGAAAAAATAGGATTTATTTTCGATTTAGACGGTGTTATAGTTGACACCGCCAAATACCATTACCTGGCCTGGAAAAAATTAGCAGACGATCTTGGGATAGGTTTTACAGAAGAGCAAAATGAACAATTTAAAGGGGTGAGCAGAAAACGTTGTTTGGAAATTCTTTTAGAAATGGGGGGAGTCACTGTTTCTGAAGATCAGTTTAACGCATGGCTCGAAGAGAAAAATATAGATTATCTGGAATATATTGAGAAAATGGATGCATCCGAGATTTTGCCAGATGTTCCAAAGGTCCTCATGTATCTAAAACAACATAATGTTCCTATGGCATTAGGTTCGGCAAGCAAAAACGCCGTTCCTATTTTAAAAAAAGTGGGACTATTTTCTTACTTTAACACCATTGTAGATGGTACACATGTAACAAAAGCCAAGCCAGACCCGGAGGTTTTTTTGATAGCGGCAAGTAATCTTGGGTTGAAACCCGAGGATTGCATTGTTTTTGAAGATGCATTGGCAGGTATTGAAGCTGCCAATACTGCAGGAATGATCAGTATTGGAATAGGAGATAAGAACACGCTTACGCAAGCCAGGTATAATTTTAATGATTTTACAGAAATAGATATAGATTTTATTAAAGAACTAGCACAACTATAAGATATGAATCAGAATTACATAAAACCAGATGTTTGGTCTATCATAGAAGAAGGATTTGACCCCGAAACTGTTAAATCATCGGAGAGCCTTTTTAGCATAGGGAACGGAGCCATGGGGCAACGCGCCAATTTTGAAGAGCACTATTCCGGAGCTACGTTTCAAGGGAGTTACATTGGCGGGGTTTATTATCCGGATAAAACAAGAGTAGGATGGTGGAAGAATGGCTATCCAGAATATTTCGCAAAAGTAATAAATGCGCCTAGCTGGATCGGTATTAATGTGCTTATCGACGATGAAGCCCTGGACCTCAATACCTGTAAAAAAGTAGAAGATTTCAAAAGGGAACTGAACATGAAAGAGGGTTGGTACAAACGGAGCTTTGTGGCAACATTACCCAACAATAAAACTATAGCTGTACGTGTAATTCGTTTTTTAAGTCTGGACCATGACGAGGTAGGAGCTATTCAATATAGGGTTACTCCGGTTGACGAAGATGTTACAGTAACATTTATGCCATATCTGGATAGTGGAATAACTAATGAAGATACCAATTGGGATGATAAATTTTGGAATACTACAAGGGTAACCTCGGAAGGAAATCAGGCTTTTATAGAAGCACATACTATGAAAACCAATTTTGAAACCTGCACCTTTATGGATTGCCATTTGTATTATAAAGGCAAAGAACAGGCTCCTGCTATTGACGTTGCGAAAAAGGAACTGTGGGTAGGACATACCTATACCCAAAAAGCAGAAAAAGGTGAGCCGGTATCCTTTTATAAATACGGAGGGTATACGGTGTCTAGAAATCATAAGGCTTCAGAACTGATCTCCGCAGCGAAGGATGTTTTGAAAAATGCTACTAATATGGGCTTTGAAGCCCTCTTGGAAAAACAAAAGAATGCGTGGGCTGCCATCTGGGAAATGAGCGATATTACTATTGAAGGAGATAGTAAGGCACAACAAGGAATTCGTTTTAATATCTTCCAGTTAAACCAAACCTATCTGGGGAAAGACTCCAGTTTAAATATTGGTCCCAAAGGGTTTACAGGTGAGAAATATGGCGGAAGTACGTATTGGGATACAGAAGCCTATTGTATTCCTTTTTATATGGCTACAAAAAATCACCATGTAGCAAGGAGTTTGTTGAAGTACCGCTATAATCATTTGGAAAAAGCCATAGAAAATGCCGAAAAACTAGGTTTTTCCAATGGGGCTGCATTATATCCTATGGTAACAATGAATGGGGAAGAATGCCATAACGAATGGGAAATCACCTTTGAAGAAATTCACAGAAACGGCGCTATAGCCTTTGCCATATATAATTATTACAGATATACAGGCGATTATAGTTACATGCCGGAAATGGGTCTTGAAGTTCTTATTGCGATTGCCCGGTTTTGGCATCAGAGAGCTACCTATTCTGAGCACAAAAAGAAATATGTTATACTTGGTGTAACGGGTCCTAACGAATATGAGAATAATGTAAATAACAACTTCTATACTAATTATATGGCCCGCTGGTGTATTAATTACGCTCTGGAAGAATTGGAAAAAGTAAAAACGGGATATCGGGAAGATTACGAAAGAGTAGTAGGATATGCTAAATTAAAAGAAGCTGAAACAGAAGAATGGAAGGCAGTGGCCGATGGGATGTATTTTCCATTTTCTGAGGAGCTTGGAATATACCTGCAACAAGATGGATTTTTAGACAAGGAATTAATTACCGTTGCCAATTTGGCAAAGTCACAACGTCCTATTAATCAAAAATGGAGCTGGGATAGAATCTTGCGATCTCCTTATATTAAACAGGCAGATGTTTTACAAGGCTTCTATTTCTTTGAGGACCATTTTACCGAAGAAGAACTAGAAAAGCACTTTGATTTTTATGAACCATTTACGGTTCATGAGTCTTCACTCTCCCCTTGTGTTCACAGTATTCAGGCAGCAAAATTGGGCCGGATGGAACAAGCCTACGAATTTTATCTGCGTACCTCCAGATTAGATCTGGATGATTACAACAAAGAAGTGGAGGAAGGATTACATATTACCTCCATGGCCGGTACCTGGATGAGCATCGTTGAAGGTTTTGGAGGTATGCGGATAAGAAATGATAAGCTATCATTTAATCCTCGTATCCCTAAAGAATGGAAATCGTATTCCTTTAAAATAAATTTTAGAAATAGGATTCTGAAAATTAATGTAACGAAAGAAGGATGTAATTTCGAATTGGAAGGAGATGAAGAAATGTCGATCCGTTTAAATGGAGATCGATTGGTGCTACAACCTAAAACTAAAAAAGGAGAAGCGTAATGAGGAGAATAGAAGAAAAGGTGTTCCGTACATCCCCCTTCTTTTCAAGATCCAGAAAAATAATTAATGCGCTTTTTATAACTATGGTAACTGCCCTTTCTTTTGCCCAGGTAGCTAAAGTGGAACCCCCAAATTGGTGGGTTGGTTTTAAAGAGTCTAGGTTGCAGTTGCTAATAAAGGGGCCGTTGATAGGAAATTATAAAGCCACGATAGATCATGAATTTGTTAGGCTGGCGAATACCCATGTGGCCGATAGCCCTAATTATTTGTTTCTAGATCTGGAGATTCCTCAGAATACCCCTGCAGGAACGGTTACTATTTTATTATATGGGCCAGACGATACGAGTCTTTATATTCCTTACACACTAAATGAAAGGGTAAAACAAGGATCGGAATATATTGGATTTTCGAGTGAAGACGCCATTTATCTGATAACTCCGGATCGGTTTTCCAATGGAAATCCATCAAACGACGTTGTTACTTCCCTTAAAGAGACCCAAATAAACAGAAAAGATGATTATGCCAGACATGGAGGGGATATTCGGGGAATGATCAATCATCTGGATTATATGGAAGATATGGGCTTTACAGCCCTTTGGCCCACCCCTTTGTTGCTTAATGATATGCCCCGTACTTCCTATCATGGATACGCTATTACGGATTACTAC
>CBDUCK010000022.1:0-20371 GCA_965365635.1 uncultured Muriicola sp. | reverse complement strand
ACTCAAATTGAACATCTACTTTTTGATCATCTTTCTTGTCTTTAACAACCTCAAAAGCTCTTTGTCTTTGATCTGCCTTTGATTGTCTGGAAGCCTCAGCATATACTTTTTTGCTCATCTGCGCCAGCGTATTGAACAAGACATCCTCAGAAATGTTCATAATACTAGCACATTCCTGTATATATATTTCCCTTTTAATCCGGTCTGGTATTTTTGAGATACTGCTTACTATGTCGCGAACCGTATCGGCTTTTTTTATAGGATCGTTGACAGAATCAGCTACCAGGAGCGACGTTTTAAACTGAATAAAGTCTTTAGATTGCTCCTGAAGATACCGGACTACCTCCTCGTACGCGTTATTTTTTGCAAAACTATCAGGATCTTCCCCGTCAGGAAACGTACAAACCTTTACATTCATTCCCTGCTCCAAGATAAGGTCGATACCACGAATAGACGCCCGGAGTCCGGCTGCATCACCATCAAACAATACGGTAACGTTTTGAGTTAGCCTGTTAATAAGACGTATTTGTTCTGGAGTTAAGGCCGTACCACTAGAGGCCACTACATTATGAATACCTCTCTGGTACAATTGAATTACATCGGTATACCCCTCTACCAAATAGCAATTATCTTCTTTCGCAATAGCCTGTTTAGCAAAATAAATCCCATACAGCACGTTACTTTTATGATAAATATCGCTCTCAGGGGAATTTACATACTTGGCCGCTTTTTTGTCATTGGAAAGAATACGTCCTCCAAATCCTAAAACCCTGCCGCTCAATGAATGAATAGGAAACAGGACCCGTCCTTTAAACCTATCGAACTTTTTGGTTAAAGAAGGCCTGGCAACATCTTCTTTAACAATGGTTAGACCCGTTTTCTCCAAGAATTGGAGTTGATATCCTTTATCTAGCGCATGATTGGTAAACGCATCCCATTCATCGAGGCCATAGCCCAATCCAAATTTACGTATGGTCTCTTCCGTGAAACCGCGTTCTTTAAAATAGCTAAGCCCAATGGCCTTACCCGGTTCTGTATTCCATAAAGTATCCGAAAAATAGTTTTGTGCAAATTCGGAAACCAAATACAAACTTTCCCGCTCATTGGCTTGTTCCTTTTGCTCATCGGACTGAACAGTTTCTTCTATTTCTATTTGATATTTCCTTGCCAGGTATTTTATTGCTTCCGGATAGGTAAAATGCTCGTGTTCCATTAAAAATGCAACTACATTCCCACCCTTACCACTGCTAAAGTCTTTCCAAATCTGCTTTACTGGCGAGACCATAAAGCTTGGAGACCGCTCATCTGTAAACGGGCTTAATCCTTTGAAGTTAGAGCCAGATTTTTTGAGGTTTACAAAATCTCCGATCACCTCTTCTACCCGAGCGGTTTCATATACCTGATCTATGGTGGATCTTGCTATCAAATTTGTAAATTCATGTAAGCGTAAAAATACACAAACAGGGACTGTTTAAAAAACAAATCCCTGTTTTCTGTAGCAATTATGCAGATCCTTTTTGCTTGTTGCGTTAGGATGTTTCTTCTACCTTAGTCCAGATCAAAACGCAATCCAAAGGAAATATTTCGTTGTTTCGTACTGGCATCCTTAAACAAAGGATTCAGATCGTATTTGGTATACAACAGCACTCCATCTATACCAACATAGGCCCCTAAACCGTATACAAGGTCATTCGTATTATAACCTCGCTTTAATTTGTCCTTTACACGCTCCCCATTCTGATCGTATTTTAATTTTTGACGTGTTCCCAGGTTAACACCTCCATACCCCCCTATTCCCAAACGAAATTGGTTTCTGATAGAATACCGGATCTTGGTATCGGTCCTGGTTACCTTAGAGGGACCAAATTCAAGATAAAGCGGCATTACAAGATTATCGACCCTCAGTTTTGATTTTCTCAAGTCGGTTGGAAATGTTTCGAGAGTAGTTTCGGGGCCGGTCGCATCAAAATACTGATTGTCCTTAGGGTTCAATCCGTTAAACTGAAAGGAGAATCCGTAGCTGAAACGCATAAAGTTTGAATGCCTGAATACCCGGGTTCTCCATGCGATGCCCATTTCAAAAAATCGACTACCTCCCAGTTCATAGGGGGAATCACTCAATGACTGCCCTTCAATGATCGCATTGTTGATCCCAAAGGCCACAACAAAATCTGAATAGGTACGGCGATCATAAACAACCGGCCGGCTTTTATGGGGTCCATCAGAGTACTTTATGCCAAATATCCGACTATTATCCTCGTACTTATGACCCAATCCTATTTCAATTTTGGAAACATCGGGTACAGTGTCCTGAACCAAATTTACACTTCCCTGGTTACGCTCTATAAAGGCTATTTGATTGTTGACAATAGCCAGTTTATTTTCGATATTCAAAGCTCTTTTTTTGGCTGCCTCCTGTTTTAATTCCTGGGCTTTTTCTTTTGTTATCTCTCCATTTTTTTGGCGCAAAACTATGGCAGCCACTTCTTTTTTTAGCCCCTCCTTTTCTTGCAAAGTAATTTGTTCTTTTTGCGTTTTCAACACCTCTATCTCCTTCTGATAGGTCTCCTGAGCACTTAAGAACTGTACCGTACAACTTAAGAAGAATACTAGTAAATACTTGCTAATTGTTGTCATTTGTATAGATTTTGATTAATGATTGATGAATAAACTCCTCCTACCCCTGGCGCCCTAGCCAAGGTGAAATATCTTTCTGTGTATTTTAATGATTAGTTGTTGCGATAGGCCACTGCCGTCTTCACTTTTAAATAGCCATCCTTAAGTTTTTCAAATAGTTGATCCCGTAAAGACCTGTTGAGCTCATCTTCCACCTCTTCTAATAATGCATACGCATCAATACTCGTATCTCTAGGAATAAATTGTTCAGCCAACAATTCCTTTTGCGCTTGCCGTAACATAGCGTTTACTTCTGTATCACTTACCAACCCATTGGTTTCTTCGATGGCAGCAACCATGGCCACTACTTCCGCTATTTTATTTTCAATGCCCTTTTCTTTAAGGCCACTAGTCGCGGCAACATTGATTTGCTCTTTTTTAACAGACAGTGCGGCAACAAAGGTCTCCGTTTTACTACCTGGCCTCTCTTTTAAGGGTTTTACTCGGGTATTTACAGGGTCTTTTAACTTTTCTTCCTGCTCTTTTTTAGATATCAGGATCGCCTCAGAAGGGACCAGCGGGTCGTTGGTTTCTAAAATTTGTTCCTCTTTCTCCACAGGAACAGTAACCACCTGAATAGGATCTGCAACTATTAGTTCTGATTTTCTTGCAAAGAACACAGACAGCAGTACAATTCCAATGAATCCGGCTGCGATACCATACCAAATAAATCCGCCATGTTTACCAAGTTCTTTTTCGCCTAATTGACTTTCAATGGTATCCCACGCATTCTTAGATGGCTCTATGGTGCGCTTCTCGAAGGTGTCTTTAACCCTGTTTTCAAATTTATTTGCCATATACTTTTATTTTAATGCGACTGGGACTGGGTGTTTTCAGTTAGTTCCAGTATGCTTACTTTTTCTTGTAACTGTTTCCTGGCTTTATGCAACTGTGTTCTTGATGTGCTTTCCGATATATTTAATAGGGTTGCTATTTCATGATGTTTGTACCCTTCGATAGCATATAACACAAAGACCATCTTATAACCCTCCGGGAGTGCATCAATTAATGATTGCACATACGCTACATTCAGGGGGGAGTCAAAAACCAATTCTTCATTCAAATTCTGTTCGTATACGTCCGTATCAAAAACTACAAATTGATTCTTTCGTAAGTACGAGATTGCCTCGTGAATCATTATTCTGCGCACCCATCCTTCAAAACTGCCATCATTTCTAAACTGAGTCAGGTTCTTGAAAACCTTTACAAATCCACTAATCATTACATCCTCTGCAAATTGAAGGTCTTTAATATACTGCCGACATACCGAGAGCATTTTAGGTGCATGTTTTTCATAAAGAATTCGCTGTGCATTCCTATTGCCATTAACAGCTTTTCTAATTAAATCTTTTTGGTTGTCGTAAAATGAAATGATCTTCATTTAATTTAGTATTCTATATATATAGACGCAACATCTTTTAAAAACGTTGCCTGAAAAGAAAAAAATAATGTTTTAATACTTTATAAAGTTGGGAAGGCCTATTTTTTTCGGTCTACAACGTAATTCACCATTAATTGCAACGCATCTCTGTAGATAGAGGGTGGGTAGGTCTCTAATAGTTCCAATGCCTGGTTCCTGTATTCGATCATTTTCTTGGTAGCATAGGTAAGTCCGTCTTTATCTTTAACGAACTGAATAACTTCCTTAACCCTTTTTTTATCTTTATTATGATTCTTAATGGAGTTAATAAGCCATTTTTTTTCCTTAGAACTGGCATTATTCAGGGCGTAAATTAAAGGAAGAGTCATTTTTTGCTCTTTTATATCAATCCCTGTAGGTTTTCCTATTTGTTCATCCCCATAATCAAAAAGGTCATCTTTAATTTGAAAAGCCATTCCGCAAAGTTCCCCAAACTTTCTGAAGGTTTCTACGTGTTCCGACCCAGGCTTTACAGAACAAGCACCCAAACTGCAACAAGCAGCAATAAGGGTAGCTGTTTTCTGACGTATAATCTCATAGTAGACCTCCTCATTAATATCTAATCGCCGTGCTTTCTCTAATTGTAATAATTCACCTTCGCTAATTTCACGAATAGCTACTGAAATAATCTTCAGGAGATCAAAATCGTTATGTTCAACAGATAATAACATGCCCTTTGAAAGCAGGTAATCCCCAACCAAAACCGCAATTTTATTTTTCCATAAGGCATTAATAGAAAAGAATCCCCTTCGCTTGTAACTTTCATCTACCACATCATCATGAACCAGGGAAGCGGTATGTATTAATTCAATTACAGATGCTCCTCTATAAGTACGCTCATTTACTTCCCCGTTGTTAACTAGTTTAGCGGTTAAGAACACGAACATAGGTCGCATTTGCTTCCCCTTTCTATTCACAATGTAATAGGTGATCCTGTTAAGCAGTGCCACTTTTGAAGACATAGACTCGAAGAACTTTTTTTCAAAAAGTTCCATTTCCTGGTTAACAGGTTCCTTTATTTGCGATACAATTTTCAACTAAGGAGTATTAATAACAAGATCTGTTTATAGTTCTAAAAATAGGTAAAATTTGTGTGGTGCTTCTGTATGTTCTATTTAATATTAACGGGATATTTAAGATGCAACTGCACAGCAAATTAAAGCCCTTATGATTTGTTTGCCAATTGTCCGCAG
The DNA here is from genome assembly GCA_965365635.1 of uncultured Muriicola sp. Classification (GTDB taxonomy): domain Bacteria; phylum Bacteroidota; class Bacteroidia; order Flavobacteriales; family Flavobacteriaceae; genus Muriicola. The sequence continues at coordinate 15,082 of CBDUCK010000022.1, read as the reverse complement.
GCGGCATCGATGTCTTTACCTCTGGAACGCCTCACTGTAACAGTAATCCCATTTCTTTCGAGGGTCTTTACATATTTGTTAATAGCTTCTTCCGGAGCCTGTTTAAAGATTCCATCATCTATTGGGTTGTATTCAATTAAATTAACTTTAGAAGGGGCGAATTTGCAAAAATCGACCAGTGCATCTACATCCTTTTGAGAATCATTAATACCTTCCCACACTACGTATTCATAAGTTATTCTGCTTTTGGTCTTATTATACCAATACACTAGGGCTTCACGAAGATCTGGCAATGTAAACGTGGCATTAAAGGGCATTATAGAAGTCCTTATCTCATCTATAGCGGAATGCAGGGAGACTGCCAGTTTAAATTTGACACCATCATCGGCCATTTTCCGTATCATTTTTGGCACTCCTGAAGTAGATACTATGATTCTTTTTGGAGACATTCCAAGACCCTCTGGTTTGGTGATTTTTTCGATCGCCTTCAACACATTGTTATAATTCATTAGGGGCTCTCCCATCCCCATAAATACAATGTTGCTTAGGGGTTGATTATGATATAACCTGCTTTGCTGATCTATAGCGACGACCTGATCGTAAATTTCATCAGGATTTAGATTTCGCATGCGTTTTAAACGCGAAGTAGCACAAAACTTACAGTCTAAACTACAGCCCACCTGACTCGAAACACAGGCAGTAGTTCTCGAAGCTGTAGGAATTAAGACAGACTCTACGATAAGTCCGTCGTGCAAACGCACCGCATTTTTGATGGTACCATCATTACTGCGTTGCATACGGTCTACCTCTATATGATTAATAACAAAATTGTTTGTTAGCATGGAACGGGTCTCTTTAGAGACGTTGGTCATCGCATCAAAAGAATGCGCCGCCTTTCTCCATAACCACTCATATACCTGGTCTCCCCGGTAGGCATTATCTCCCTTGCTTTCAAAGAAGTCCCGAAGTTGCTCTTTGCTTAATGCCCGTATATCTTTTTTCTGGGAAGTTTCCACGCTATCTGAGATAAAAAATCCTGCTCAACCTATTCAATTACGGGCAGAGCAGGATGTATCATTTTGTTTGATGATTAAATAATTAGCATCGCATCTCCATACGAGTAAAAGCGGTATCCTTCAATAATGGCTTCTTTGTATGACCGTTTCATAAGGTCGTGCCCCATAAAGGCGGACACCATCATTAAAAGAGTTGATTTCGGCAAATGAAAATTAGTCACCATGGCATTGGCTATACTAAAATCATAAGGTGGAAAAATAAACTTATTCGTCCATCCATCAAACGTATTCAACATATAATCTGAGGATACGGCACTTTCCAGTCCTCTCATGGCAGTAGTTCCAACCGCACATATTCTGCGTTTATTATTCTTGGCGTTATTTACGATTTCTGTTGCTTTTTCGTCGATTACCAATTCTTCACTATCCATCTTATGTTTCGACAAATCCTCTACCTCAACCGGATTGAATGTTCCGAGTCCTACGTGCAAAGTTAACTCCGCAAATTTAATCCCCTTTATTTCTAACCGCTTTAACAAGTGTTTAGAAAAATGAAGTCCTGCAGTAGGAGCAGCTACAGCACCTTCATGCTTAGCGTAAATCGTTTGATATCGATGCTCATCCTCTGCCTCTACTTCTCTCTTGATATATTTAGGAAGTGGTGTTTCTCCTAATTCGCGAAGCTTTCTTCGGAAATCCATATAGGCACCATCATAAAGAAAGCGCAATGTTCTACCTCTCGAAGTAGTATTGTCTATGACCTCTGCAACCAGGCTTTCATCCTCACCAAAATAAAGTTTGTTGCCAATTCTGATTTTTCTGGCCGGGTCCACCAACACATCCCATAAACGTTGTTCCTCATTTAATTCACGCAATAAAAACACCTCAATCCGAGCCCCTGTTTTTTCCTTGTTTCCAAACAATCTGGCAGGAAATACCTTGGTATTATTAATTACCATTACATCGTCTTCCGCAAAATAATTAATTAGGTCTTTGAACATTTTATGCTCAATTTTACCTGTATCCTTATGGATGACCATTAGTTTGGCTTCATCTCTATGCTCTGACGGATATTCTGCTAATAACTCTTTCGGAAGTTCAAAATTAAAATGTGATAATTTCATACGGTATTTCTATTTTTTTAAGCCTGTGATTGGTTTCGGGATACACATAGCTGCGATTAGAACAATAACCACATATATTTTTGAAATATCCCTCTTTTTAAGCCTGCAAATATACAACCCTGAGATAGGCGTTGTCAAGTAAAAGGCACATTAAATCAGGAATGTACTTCTGTCATTTGGATATTTAATGTGCCAAGATCTTCCCAGAAATCGGGATAGGATTTAGAAACTACCCCCGCATCATTAATAATAAGCGTTGTTTTGAGAGCCAATGGAGCAAAAGCCATTGCCATTCTATGGTCGTTGTAAGTCTCTATTTGGATTCCTTTATTTATGGTAGTCATTGGTTCTAAAGTGAGGTCCTCATCGGTAACCTTTATTACAGCCCCTAATTTGGTTAGTTCCGTCTTTAATGCCTCTAACCTATCTGTCTCTTTAATTTTTAAAGTATGAAGCCCTGTTAAATGACATCCCAGTCCCAATCCAAAACAAGTGACCGCTATTGTCTGAGCGATATCTGGCGCATTGGCTAAATGGAACTCCAGATACGCATTCCTATCATTCGGAAATTCAGGCCGTTCTGATACATTTGTTTTTTCAAGAACAAGTTGATGACCTTCAAAATGAGTAACCACTCCAAATTGGGTATATATAGCAGCCAAAACACTATCTCCCTGTAAACTTTCCTTCTTGTATGAACTAACTACAATCTTAGAACCCACTTCTGCCAGTGCCAAGATGCTATAAAAGTAGGAAACCGAACTCCAGTCCGATTCTACCACCAGGGTTACCGGTGCAATTTTCTCTTTTGGTAGTACTTTGATAATATTTCCCTGAAACGAAGTATCTATTCCCAGTTGCTTCAGTAATTCCAAAGTCATTTTAATGTAGGGGACAGAGGTTATTTGTCCTACTAATTCTAATTCAAGTCCATTCTCCAAACTAGGTGCAATAAGCAACAAAGCTGATATATACTGGCTACTCACATTGGCAGGCAGACGCACTCTATGTTTACTTAATTTTTTTCCTGTGATATGAAGTGGTGGATACCCATGCTTCCCATGATATGTAATTTGGGCCCCCAGATCCTGTAACGCTTCTACCAACACCTTAATAGGTCGTTCCTGCATTCTGGAAGATCCGGTCAGCAAAACTTCTTTCCCTTCTTGGGCGGCGAAATAAGCGGTTAAAAACCGCATAGCTGTGCCTGCATGATGAATATCCACTTCACCAGTAGAAATGCTCCGACCTTTTTGCATGACCCCTGCATCATCAGAATTGGATATATTTTTTATAATTATCTCGGGATACAAGGCTTGTAGTAGTAAGAGTCTATTAGATTCACTTTTAGAACCCGTTATTTTAATACTAGCATTCAACAAATTTGAAGGTGGACCGGAAAGTTGTAGTCTCAAAGTACAATTATTATAGGATTATGCCATCTTATGTCTCTCTCATCGTAGAAGGTGAACAGCCATCCAAAGATAAAACTATTTAAGCTTTTTATTGTCGTGATGCCTTTGATGGTCGCGTGTTGCTTTTAGTGCCAATTTTTTCTCAAATGCATCTTCCAGATTTATCCCTGTTTGATTTGCCAGACACAAAACAACGAAGAGTACATCGGCTAATTCTTCTCCCAGGTCTTTCTCTTTATCCGAGGGTTTCTCGCTTTGCTCCCCATATCGTCTGGCTATGATACGGGCTACTTCCCCTACCTCTTCGGTGAGCTGTGCCATATTAGTCAGTTCATTAAAATAACGAACTCCATGGGCTTTAATCCAATGATCTACAGCCTCTTGTGCATTGCTTATATTCATAGCTCTTTATTTTTTGTGTCGATTATTATTGTTACAGGACCGTCATTAACTAATTCAACCTTCATGTCGGCTCCGAAAATCCCGGTTCCTACGGCACGTCCCAGGTCTTCCTGGAGTTGTTCAACAAACTGTTCGTAGAGCGGAATAGCAATAGCAGGTTTGGCTGCTTTTATATAGGATGGCCTGTTACCTTTCTTTGTGGCTGCATGTAATGTAAACTGACTAACCACGATTGCTTCTCCGTGCACTTCTATCAATGATTTGTTCATGACACCATGTGCATCATTAAATATTCTGAGATGGGCAATCTTCCGTGAAAGCCATTGGATGTCTTCGCTCCCATCAGCATCCTCAATTCCCAGGAGGATCATAGCACCCTTCCCAATTTCAGAAACCTTTTCCTTGTCAACGGTAACACTTGCTTTTGAAACTCGCTGAACTACTGCTCTCATATGCCAATATTTAAAAAGCCGCTAATTATGACTGCCCAAATTCATCTGTTCTATATGTATCCTCTTCCCCGGTTACCATTTGCACATAACTCTTGTACCGACTCCAGGAAATAATGTCTTCATCCAATGCCTCCTTTACAGCGCATTGGGGTTCATCTAGGTGCAAGCAATTATTAAACTTGCAATGTTCTTTTAATTCAAAGAGTTCAGGAAAATAGTCACCTATCTCTTCCTTTTCCATGTCTACCAATCCAAAGCCTTTAATGCCGGGGGTATCAATAATACGGGCATCAAAACTCAGATCATACATTTCAGCAAAGGTAGTGGTATGTAATCCTTGTAAATGTTGTTCAGAAATCTCCGCAGTTTTTAGTTGAAGGGTAGGTTCTAAGGCATTGATAAGCGTTGATTTCCCAACCCCCGAATGACCCGAAAACATGCTTGTCTTCCCCAGCATCAGCTCTTTTACTTTATCTACATGCAACCCTTTTTTAGCCGAGATGCCAATACAGGTATATCCTATTTTTCTGTATAAAGCAGCCAGATATTTTACCTCTGCTAATTCATCTTCATTGTAGGAATCTATCTTATTAAATAGCAATACTGCTTTTATATCGTATGCTTCAGAAGTCGCCAGAAACCTATCTATAAATGTAGTAAAGGTCTTTGGGTTGTTTAGCGTAACAATTAAAAATGCCAGATCTATATTTGCCGCAATTATATGGGTCTGCTTAGAAAGGTTTACCGACTTACGAATGATATAATTCTTACGATCTTCAATCTCAAAAATAATTCCGTAAGTCTCATCTCCTGTTTCTTCTATTTCAAAAACCACTTTATCCCCAACGGCTATGGGATTGGTGCTTTTAATACCCTTCATACGGAACTTCCCCTTGATACGACAATCGTAAAAATCCCCCTCCGTGGTTTTTACGGTGTACCAGCTTCCGGTAGACTTATAAACAGTTCCTTTCATTCTTGTTCATATTTCTTTACAAAGAAACAATTTTCATTTTAGACAATGGCCTACCTTTAAAAGCATAAAAAAAATTAAACCAATAAAACTAGTCTTATGAGAAAAATTATTTTATTTCTGTTTATCGCCGGCGCAACCTTTATGGATGTTCAAGCACAAGAATTTAGAGTTGTTACCAGCGTGGAATCTATTGTCCCAAATGGAGTAGGAAGATCACGTATCATTAATGCTTTGGAAACAAAAGATTACAGGGAATATACCAGTGTTCAAACAGATGAAGATAATACCCGTAACAAATCGGATCGCAAAGATATCCGTGTAAAAAATTTCGAAGAAACAAAATTGTTAAACTTTTACAATATTGGAGGTATTCGGTTTCAAAATATTGCCGCAAACGATGCCCTTATTACTTCTATGATTAATACAATGGTTTCTGAAGGTTGGGAATTAGCCTTTGTAACCAGTGCTGTTGAGAGTGAAGGTGGGAAAGGTGACGGACAAGGTATTTTTATTACCAGATATATCTTTAAGAAGTAACATGATATTCTTAAATAAAAAACCCTGTTCTTTTCAACAGGGTTTTTTATTTCTAACTATGAGTTTTAATTAGTCCTTAATATAAATACGGCCGCCGGCCAATGTACTTTTATTTACTTCTTTTGGATTTCCGTATACATAAACATCCCCGCCAGCCCGCACATTAATATCTACCCTTTCGGATGCACTTAATAAAGCCTCTCCCCCAGCAGAAATCTTAACACTGGTTGTGGAAGTCTTTAATTCTCTGCCTTCAAAAACCCCTCCGGTATTTATAACGATCACCTGGTTTTTTGCTATACCGGCGGCTTCTATTATTCCTCCTGTTACCGCACGTATTTCAACATCATCTACTTCCATCCCGATTTTTATTTGTGCCCCTTCCTGAGTTTTCAATACTAACTTGTCTTTAATAACCATTTCATTAAACACAATTCTGGCGCCTTCATTACCATCTATAATATCTAGATCTGTATAGTACACTTCAATAAGTGTCTTTTCTCCCTGGAACTTCTTTTCCAATTGCATACGCAATTTTAGTGTTCCGTCTTTATTCACAAATTTTATATCGTCTACTTTTTCTCCTTTAATGAGAATTCTATTTTTATCAGATTTAATTAAGTTCACCTCTATTAAATCGTACACCTTAATCTCATTAAATTCTCCAACATCTTTATTTATGATTCGCTGGGAGAAGGCACTAGTTGCCATAACTAACATGGCAATGAAAAGTATTTTTTTCATAGTGTTTACTTTACATGTTATTATATAGACACTACCAAACACATATTGTTACAGTATCGCAGTAAAAACTCTTAAAGATTACAACGTATTAATGGGATATGTTAATAATCTTCTCCTGATGATTAATAGATTCCTGGTGAATTGCTTTAAACATTTTTAAAACAAATTCTTCACTTAATCCTTTTGCTTCTCCTTCCAGGATCATTTTCCCAAGAATGGCATTCCATCGATTGGTTTGTAAAACCGCAACATTCTTCTGCTTCTTTAATTCTCCAATCCCATCAGATACTTTCATTCGTTTCCCCAGAATATCTATCATTTGGTTATCTATAATATCTATCTGTGCTCGTAGATTACTGAGTTTACTTTTGTATTCAGCTTCTTCATCGGTTTCTTTTCTGATGCGCAGATCTTCCATGATTTGAACTAATTTTTGAGGTGTCACCTGTTGGGCCGCATCACTCCAGGCATTATCCGGATCGTAATGGGTTTCTATCATGAGACCGTCAAAATTCAGATCCAGTGCCGTTTGAGATACATCCATAATCATATCTCTCTTACCCGTAATATGCGAAGGATCATTTATCAAAGGGAGATCGGGGAATTTAGTCTGCAATTCTATCGCCAACTGCCATTCCGGAATGTTCCTGTATTTAGATTTTTCATAGGTGGAAAATCCCCGGTGAATTACCCCCAGGTTTTTAATATTTGCTGAATGCAAGCGTTCTACCGCTCCAAGCCATAGTGACAGATCCGGATTCACAGGATTTTTCACCAGAACAATTTTGTCTGTTCCTTCCAGGGCATCTGCTATTTCCTGTACAATAAAAGGACTCACTGTTGAACGCGCACCTATCCATAACAAGTCAACATCGTACTCCAAAGCCAGGTCTACATGTGCCCTGTTGGCTACTTCTGTGGCTGTTTTGAGTCCGGTTTCTTTCTTTACATTTTGCAACCACTTAAGACCAATGGCCCCTACCCCTTCAAAATTTCCAGGTCGTGTACGTGGTTTCCATATACCCGCTCTAAAATAGTTTACATCGGTATCTTTTAGCTCGTGTGCTATTTTTAAAACTTGCTCCTCAGTTTCTGCACTGCAAGGGCCTGCTATTACCAACGGATGTGATAAGGCCATATCATCTAACCAGGTTCTAAGTTCTTTTGAATTTTCCATAGTGTTCTTACAATTTATTCAAGGGAATTCCTTTTAATATTTCCTTTATTTTATTGGTCTCATCCATCTCTTTGAAGATGCCACCAAAATCGTTTTCTATTAGTTTTTGTTTAAAATCTTCTAAATTTTGAATGTATTCGTTGAGGGTTTCCACCACATTCTCCTTATTCTGTTCAAAAATGGGAGTCCACATGGCCGGTGAGCTTTTCGCCAATCTAACGGTACTTTCAAAACCACTCCCCGCCATATCAAAAATATCGCGTTCATTCTTCTCTTTTTGTATTACAGTTTTGCCGAGCATAAACGAACTGATATGTGATAGATGTGATACATAGGCTATGTGTTTATCATGTGCCTCCGGATTCATATACCGTATACGCATTCCAAGCTTTCCGAAAACGTCCAATGCTTTTTCCTGCAGCTTGAAGGCTGTTTTTTCTACTTCACATATGATGTTTGTTTTACCGTCATAGAGTCCCTCAATTGCGGCCGTAGGGCCAGAAAACTCGGTTCCCGCAATTGGGTGACATGCCAGAAAATTCCGCCTTTTAGGATGTTCCTGTACCGATTTGCAAATTAATGCCTTTGTAGAACCAACATCTAAAACTACTGCTTCGTCGTTTACGCTATCCAATAATTTTGGTAATGCAACCACAGCGGCATCCACAGGAATTCCCAAAATAACCACCTCAGCCATTTGAAGTGCCTTGTCATCACCTATCGCATCTATTAAACCAAGCTCTAATGCCTGTTCCAAATGATTTTTGTTTTGGTCGATTCCGACTATATGACATTTGGGATATGATTTTCTTATATCCCGAGCCATAGACCCACCAATTAAACCAACACCAATAATTACTACGTTCATATGATTCTACTTAAATCGCTGAATGGCTTCTTTAATTTTCGCTTCCGTTACACACAAGGAAAAACGGATATATCCTTCCCCATTAGATCCAAAAATGGTCCCGGGGGCAATAAAAATATCCTTTTCATATAATATCTTGTCTATAAACTCTTCTGACGAGAGAGCCCCTGATGGTAATTTTGCCCATACGAACATCCCAACCGCTTTGGGGTCATAAGAACACCCCAATTGATCCACCAATTGAAACATCCATTCCCTTCTGGAAGAATATACCTTATCTAATTCATTAAACCAATGAGAGCCACTTTTAAGGGCTTCAATAGCGCCTTTTTGAATCCCATAAAACATACCCGAATCCATATTACTCTTTACTTTTAAAACGGCCTCTACATGTTCTTTGCTTCCAAGTAGCATTCCTACTCTCCATCCGGCCATATTAAAGGTCTTGCTGAGTGAATTCAATTCGAGTGCTACGTCTTTAGCCCCTTCTATTTCTAGAATACTCGTAGGATTAGAACCCAATACAAAACTGTAGGGATTGTCATTTATGAGTAATATTTGGTGATGTTTTGCAAACGCCACTAATTTTTCTAATTGTTCCAACGAAGCCGTTGCCCCTGTAGGCATATGCGGGTAACTTACCCACATGAGCTTTACCTTACCGAGGTCTGTGTCCGACAATGATTCCAAATTTGGAAACCATTTACTTTCTGCAGTTAGATCATAATTTCTTGGAACTCCTCCCACTAAATTGGTGACCGCGCTATAGGTAGGATAACCTGGGTTTGGGATCAACACTTCGTCTCCCTGGTTTAAGAAGGCCATACTGATGTGCATAATCCCTTCTTTGGATCCCATCAGGGGCAATATTTCGCCTGAAGGATCGGCATCTACACCAAACTTGGTTTTATAAAATGCAGCAATGGTTTCCCGTAGCTCTGGTAAACCCTGGTAACTCTGGTATTGATGCGCGCCACTTTCCTGTATTGCCTTCTTTAGTGTTTTGATTACGGTTTCTGACGGTGCCAGATCCGGGCTTCCAATACCCATATTGATAATAGGTCGGCCATTAGCCATGAGCCCACGTACCTCTCTAAGTTTTTTGGAAAAGTAGTATTCCTCAATAGTTTGCAATCTGCTTGCTGTCTCTATCATAATCGGCCATTTTTATATTCTCCAAGCACCTTAAACTCTTCGGACATTATTTGCAATAATGATTTCGCCTTTTCAAAATATTCATATGAATCAAAGGTGACATCAACAAAAAAGGCATACTTCCATGGTGTCTCAATAATAGGAAGCGACTGTATTTTAGTTAGATTTAAGTTGCAATCGCTCATTACATTTAATACTGCAGCCAAACTACCCCTTTTGTGATCTGTAATAAAACGGATCGATGCCTTATTAATTTCTTCTTTCGGCAGCTCCTTATTCCTGGTTTTAATAATGATAAAGCGCGTTGAATTATTTTTAATAGTCTGTATTTCAGGAGCTATAATATCCAAATCATATAATTCAGCAGCCACTTTCGGCGCAATAGCCGCAACGTCTTTTAAATGGTGTTCCTGAATCCGCTGAGCGGTTTCTGCGGTATCTACATCCTCTACCATTTTTATATGGGGCTGCGTCTTTAGGTATTCTCTACATTGCAACAGGGCCATAGGATGTGAGCGTACTTCTTTTATATCATTTAGACGCTGTCCTTTTAAGACCATTAGGTTATGATGAATATTCAGGTAATATTCTCCTATGATATGCAAATTTTTATGATATACCAATGCATAATTGGGGATGATAGATCCGGCTATCGAATTCTCGATGGCCATTACGCCCTTATCTGCTTTGTTCTCTAACAGCTGATCTACAAGCCCATGAAAAGAAAGACACTCTATCAACTCAATATTGTCCCCAAAGTAATCCCGGGCCACCTGATGATGGTTAGAACCTTTTATTCCCTGAATAGCGATTCGCTTTTTCACGATATATCTTAATCAAAAAAAAAGTCCCGTTTTTTACGGGACTTCTAAAGTTATTGTTAAACAATTACCTACAACAGTCCCGCTCCTCTTTTATAAAAGAAGTAAAAAAAGAAACCGTTCCAGAAATAATTGCGTGTCATTTGCTATAATTCTTTGGCTAAGGTAATTATTAAATTGAAAAATCAAATATTCAGAAGATCTTTTTTTGAATGTCCCGAAATTTCATTTATTTCTTGCGAATCCTCTTTCAATGGCTCCGGTTTGCTGAGAATGTAATAATTGCCAGAGGCAACTATTTATTCTCTTTCGCCTTGAATTTAGCTACTGGTAAGGGAAATAAATGGATAAAAAAACGAAGTAACTTCGTTTCGCATTGTTTATTTTTACGAAAAAAATAGCCCGGCGCATGTCTATTACGGTCCAAAATATTACCAAGTCCTTTGGCACACAAAAAGCACTGACCGATGTTTCCTTTACGATACAAAAAGGGACCATCGTTGGGTTTCTTGGCCCTAATGGCGCCGGAAAATCTACCCTCATGAAAATCTTAACCACATATCAAAAAGCAGATAGTGGAGACGCCAAAGTGAACGGGTTTGATGTACTAACCAAGGCCCGTGCTGTTCAAAAATGCATTGGCTATTTGCCAGAACACAACCCACTGTATCTGGATATGTATGTAAAAGAATATCTCGCCTTTAATGCTGCGCTGTACAAGGTATCAAAAGATCGTATTAATGACGTTGTTTTACAGACAGGGCTTACACCAGAGTCGAACAAGAAAATAGGACAACTTTCAAAAGGTTACCGACAACGTGTTGGTCTGGCGGGCGCGCTTTTGCACGATCCCGAAGTGCTCATATTAGATGAGCCTACTACTGGGTTGGATCCAAACCAACTTCTGGAAATCCGTAAATTAATTAAAGAGATCGGTAAAGAAAAGACCATTTTGCTTTCTACTCACATCATGAAAGAAGTGGAAGCGGTTTGCGATAGGGTATTGATCCTCAACAAAGGTGTACTGGTAGCCGACAAGAAATTATCTGAACTACGTTCGGAGGACGAACAACTTATTGAAGTTGAATTCGATTATCGGGTAGAAGAAGCGTTCTTGTCAAAACTTCCCAATGTAACCCATGTTAAAAATACCATCGGTTTTGTGTACGAAATAACTTTTAACACCGCCATAGATATGCGTCCTGTGGTGTTCGATTTTGCGCACGACAATCAACTTAAAACACTACAATTAAGCCGTAAAAACAAAAATCTGGAAAGTTTATTTACCGAATTAACCACATAGTCCTTTCCCTCATTAAGAAATTGCAATTTCTTTTATTTGTTTTTAAGTTCAAATAACCGGTCGGGATGGGTTCCATTAGTCAATTGAAGGTCGCCAAAAAAACTAAAATCCAGTTTTTGCAGTAATTTCTGGGAGGCCATATTTTCCGGGTTGGTGATAGCATATAGCTTTGTTAAACCAAATTGTTCAAAACCTACTTCAATCGTTTTTTTAGCAGCTTCAAAGGCATATCCTGCGCCTTCATAGGTTGGTAAAAGTGCATATCCCAAATCGATCCCTTCCAACTCTTTACGATCGATTAAGCCGCAGATACCTATTTTTGCCTTGTCTGATTTTCGGGTCATGGTATACACTGAAAACCCTAATCTTTTTAATTGTGTTCGCATTTTAACTTCAATATATTCCTCAGCATCTTTGAGAGTACGCAACTTTCTATCCCCTATAAATTGCAACCATTTTGGAGCATTCATAAGTTCATAAATGAATGCCGCATCTTCTCTGGAAGTAGGCGACATCCAAAGGCGATCTGTATCAAATGATAGAAAGTCTTTCACTTACCCGGATGATATTTTTGAGTAGCAACTGCCACAGAATCTATCTTCGCTCGCGAATAAAATACAGGGAAGTACTGGTCCTTAGCCCAGGGTTCAAAAAGATTACTGTAAAAAGGGTTCTCGGGGTTCCCTGACTGTCCCGGGGCATTTGTACCTAAGGCGGCATCCCAATCTCCTGTATTTACAATCATTCTGAAAGAAGCACCACTGCTTTGTCTATTATTACTGCCCGTAGAACCCGGAGTATATGCGTTTCCACCTCTGGGTAAAGGACCAAGGTTTAATTTTGAAGCTGTTTCATCAGCTACAATAGTCCCTAAAGCATGGATCATAGCGGAATGCTTAAACTTTTCCTGACCATATTGCCATTGATCTATATCGCTCCCTAACGTCTCCTCCAGAAATTTTATTCCATTATTGAATGCTGTAATCAAAAATTCATCTCTGGCTTGTTCTGGTTGATTACCAAATTTATCTTTAGGGTCTGCCATCCAGTCTATCACCTTTTTCATTTGGATCCCGCTTATGATGTCTTTTGTATCTGGCGGAATAAAGGTGTCGTCCGCAAGTAACCGTAATTCATTTTCAAAGGCCACGTAAATGGCAGCTTCTATGGAATTTGGAGTTAGCTTATGGTCCCAGGATTCTAGTCTATCTCTTGCTTCCAATGCTTTGCCTGTAAGTTTTAGTTCAACAAGCAATGGTGTTAATAATCTGGCTGGTATAGAAAGATAATCCACCTGTAGCGACATCATATCGTCCATACTAAGATTGTCTGAAGACCTAAGCACTTCCTCAACCCTATCCCCTCTGTAAGGGTCGGACCATGAATATCCAATAGCATCCCAGTGTTCATAATTTTCTGGAGTAACATTTTGATTGGCAGTAGCAATAAAACCCCTGGCAGGATTCACCTCATTCGGTTTATCTATAATAGGTAAATACCCATCCCACTCATATCTACCGTCTCCAGGGACCGGAACTAAACCACTAAAATTTTTCCTGATAGGTGCAATCCCTACTGCCTGCCAACCTATGGTACCTTCTTTGTCTGCCCAGATCATATTTTCACCGGGGATGTGACTGTAATTGCACGCTTCCCGGAATTCCTCCCAATTCCTAGCCTGATCCATTCGCAAGGATGCCAGATATGGAGACCCTCCCGGTTCTAGCCACGCACATCGTACTGCGTATGCCTTATGATTGGCACTATCTATATAGGTCACCGGGCCGTGACGGGTGTATTTCAGATCTACCTTCACTGGTTCCTTTCCTTTAACCGGTATCATTTCCGAAATACTAGACATGGGCTCCCAGCCACCCTTATATTGATATTCATTCAGATTCTCCGGATTCAGATCATATACATAGAGATCTTCGCCATCGGTTCTAAAAACAGTAAGCCCCCAAGTGCCAAATTCATTATGACCAATTGAAATACCCGGAATCTCTGGTTCTCCACCTCCAATCACATTCCATCCCGGTGCTACTAAATGGGCCATATATCGCAACGAAGGAACAGCGATGGTCCTATGCGGATCATTAGCCATAATGGTATTTCCATCTTTGGTTCGCGTACCACTTACCACCCAGTTATTACTTCCTATTGAAAGTGAATCTTGAGTATTCTCTGGTAGGGAAAGCAACGCTGTGGTAACCTCGGTGTTACGATAAGTTGGTACAATATCTTCTTCCTTAAAACGAACTGGTCTTCTATAGGCATTATAAAGGGCAAGTATATCGTTTGTTAGAAGCGACTGGTTAATGCTTGGGTCCATTTCTAATTCAGGGTCTTTGGGATGAAACCAATAGAGATCTTTAACTTTTTCTGCTCCCAGTTGGGCCACAGCACGTCCTATTTGAAGTTCGGCTCCAATATTCCCTAAAAGGCCCTGGTGACGCGAAATAACAACTTCCGGAGTCCACTTTTTAGGCACTATGTTTAATATTTTAAACTCCATCGGGAGGTCCTCCGGGTTTTGCAAGACCTCTTCTATATAGGCATTAACTCCGTCTGCGTAGGCGGTTATAATTGCAGAACCATTGGCGTGATAATGATCCATTTCCTGGGTCATATCTCCTCTAAACTTAAAAAGTCTTGTGCCAATATCGCGATTCAATTCGCGCTCTCCTAAAATTTCGGCAACGGTTCCTGTTGCCTGGCGCCGCCATATTTCGAACTGAAACAGCCGGTCTTTAGCAGCTGCATAACCCTGGGCAAAAAATAAGTCGTGCTCGTTTTCTGCATATATATGATTAATTCCCCACTGATCTCGTACTATTTCGACTGACTCCTGCAAACCAGTAATAGTAAGTGTTGGCTCTTTAGTATTTTTGCATGAAAAGAAGAAGGCTCCAACAAAAAGGAAAAACCCAAAGTTCCTTGCATGTTTACTAAACTTTAGTAAAAGGACTTTCATAAGTTTGAATTTAATTATTCATATATTTTAACTTTCAATTGTGTCAATTGCTCCAATCCCATTGCAAAGTCATCTTTACCTTGTAATTGCATCTGAAAGTATTTTGTTACTATTTCTC
>CBDUCK010000021.1:0-20948 GCA_965365635.1 uncultured Muriicola sp. | reverse complement strand
ACGCCATAAAACCCCTCTATCATTACTCATGTTAGATGTGGACAATTTTAAGGCGGTTAACGACCGCTACGGTCATCAAGCTGGCGACCATGTGCTGGAATATATTGCCCCGGAAAATATAGTTTACCCCCCGGAAGAAGTGCATATTGAAGGTGGTGATGTAATGCCCTGGAACGATTATATTTTTGTAGGCACATATACTGGTGAGGACTATGCTGATTATATTACAGCAAGAACCAATCAGAAGGCGGTAGATTATTTGCGACAACAATTTCCGAACAAGAAGGTGAAATCATTCGAACTGCGAAAATCAAATACCAATGCAAAAGAGAATGCATTGCACCTAGATTGTTGTTTTCAACCCATTGGCAAGAACAAGGCAATTCTTCACAAAAATGGTTTTTTAATTGAAGAGGAATATCAGTGGTTAGTTGACTTTTTTGGCAAAGAAAATATCTTTGAAATCACCAGTGATGAGATGTATCAAATGTTCAGTAACGTTTTTTCCATTTCACCAGAGGTTGTTGTATCCGAACAATCATTTACTCGTCTAAATAATTGGCTTCGCGATCAGGGATTTACGGTAGAAGAGATTCCTTATGCCGAAATAGGAAAACAAGAAGGCCTTTTGAGATGCAGCACTTTACCCTTAATACGAGAATAATAGAGATGCCCGGGCATACAACTCATGGGGTCTTATTATTCCTTATTATTTGTGACAAACATTTCTAAAAAACATACATTTACAGACTAGTTTACGGTTTATTATGCAAATTACAAACGCAATTTTGATGGTAAGACCCGTACGTTTTAGAATGAACGAAGAAACGGCGGTGAATAACTATTTTCAGGAAGATCTGGCAATAAAGAATCAGACTATCAATGCAAGAGCCCAAGAAGAATTTGACGGGTTTGTTGAGGTTTTAAGAGAAAAGGGAGTACAGGTAATAGTGGTAGATGATATCGCCGAAAGAGACACCCCAGATTCTATTTTCCCTAATAACTGGATCTCTTTCCATGCGAATGGAACGGTTGGACTATATCCTATGTTTGCTGAAAACAGGCGCAGAGAAAGACGAGAAGATATTTTAGATAGGCTAGAAGAGGAAGGGTTTGAAATAACCAGTGTAATAGATTATACCTCTGCCGAAGAAGAAGGTCTTTTTTTAGAAGGCACCGGAAGTATTGCTATGGACCGGGTGAATCAAAAGGCCTATTGTGCACTTTCGCCCCGGGCGCATGAGGAGCTGATAATAGAGTTTTGTGAAGATTTGGAATGTACTCCTGTAATTTTTACGGCCAACCAGTCTGTAAACGGAGAAAGATTGCCCATCTATCACACAAATGTAATGATGTGTATTGCTGATAAGTTTGCCGTTATTTGCTTGGATTCTATTGATGACAAAAAAGAACGGAAAAATGTACAAAATCACCTGAAACAAGATGGCAAAGAAATTATTGCAATCTCTGAAGAACAGGTGCATCACTTTGCCGGGAATATGCTTCAGGTTATGGGTGCAGAAGACAAAAAGTATCTGGTAATGAGCACTGCAGCCTACAAGAGTCTTACTTCGGACCAGTTAAAAAAACTTCAGTCCTATTGCGAGATAATTCATAGCCCGTTAGATACCATAGAAACTTGTGGTGGTGGCAGCGCTCGCTGTATGATGGCAGAGATATTTTTACCAAGGACAAGTACCACTGCATAATACACCCGGTCTGTTGAAAGGTGGCATGGTGTGGACAAACCCTCCTACGGTTTAGATTTTGCAATATTTCGGATCATCCCACCAAATATAAAATAATGGAAAGGAACTATAGAATACCAATAGAGCCTGCCCCTAAGCCCTTTGGGCCTGAAGGTAGCTGTCTGGTGCAGCACAGAATTATCGTCAATTTTAAATTCGAGCCAGGCTTCTCCGGGCATGCGCATTTCTGCAAAAAGCAAAAGGCGTTTACCTTCTTTATCTGCCAATAGTACACGCCAGAAATCGAGTGAGTCCCCCGGATAAATTTTATCTGGGTGGGTGCGGCCCCTGCGAAGTCCAACCCCACCGTTTAACTTGTCTATAAAACCGCGAATTTTCCAAAGCCAATTTCCGTAATACCAGCCTTGCTCTCCTCCAATCTTCCATATGTTTTGGAGCACCAAGTCGGGATCCTTTACCTTTATTTTTTTCTCATCTTTCAGCACCCCGTATTTCGGTACTTGTATATATTTCTCAAGATTTTTTTGAAACCGGCCGCTCACCATGCTGTCTTTCCAACTACTTACAACCAGGTTTTGTTCTATTTTGTTGAATGCCATATCTATGGCTTCTTTATAGGTATGGGTTTTAATACCAAGAAGTTGTTGCAGCCTATTGTCCTTGGCTACTACTTCCATTTTCATACTGTCAACGAGGTTCATTGCCAGCTTATAGGAGGTAGAGGTAACAAAATATAGCCAATACGATGAAAGTTTGGGAGTCATTATTGGAACGGTTAGAATCCAATTTTTAAATCCTCTGGCGGCCGCGTATTGCTTTAGCATTTCTTTGTAGGTTAAAATATCGGTTCCACCTATGTCAAAAGAGTCGTTATAGGTCTGTTCCTCGCCTAAAACTCCAGTAAGAAAGTTGATAATATCTCGTATCGCAATGGGCTGTGTTTTCGTAAGCACCCATTTTGGCGTAATCATAAAAGGTAATTTTTCACTGAGATCTCTTATTATTTCGAACGAGGAACTTCCAGAACCTACTATTATTCCGGCACGTAATACGGTAAGATTATAGTTGCCTTTATAAAGGATGTCTTCAACATTCTGTCTAGATTTTAAATGTTTTGAAAGCTTTTCCTCATTTACAATGCCACTTAGATAAATAACTTGTTTAACATTAGTGGTTGCCATATACTCATTAAAATGCACTGCCGAAAGGGCTTCCATTTCATCGAAATCTTGCGTAGAAGAACTCATGGAATGTATTAGGTAATAGGCAACGTCTACATCCTTCGGTATTTTCCCAGGGGTTACCTCTTTTAGAAAATCAATTTCGATCACTTCCAAACGAGCACGGGTTTCATCGTCCACAGATAAACGTTTCTCATCCCGGACAAGACACACCACTTCATGTCCTAATTCTAGCAGTCTGGGTAATAAACGCATTCCGATGTAGCCATTGGCTCCGGTGAGTAGTATCTTCATTGGTTATAGATCTTCTATTGAGGTGGGCCCGTTAGCAACTTTGTAATCGAGTATTTTCTTAAAGAATTTCTGTATGGCTTTAGTGTCGGACCTAACTTTTATAAAATGATGATCCCGATAAACAGAATACACTGCAAAATCACCTTTATAGATTGTAAGCTTATAAAAAGGGATTACCAGTGCAAAGGTTTCTAACAAGGAACGGAAACGAACGATAATGCCCTTGGGCCGGAGTTCAATATTACAGCAATCCACGTTGTTGTCTAAAATAAGGAGGTTGTGTATTTCAACACTAGTCTCGGTAATAAAGAGTTTAGGAGAACCAATTCCTCCCATGTTCCATCTTTCTTTTAGGGGGAACGGTTTACCTACTGCCTCATCTATTTTCCTCGTGAGTTCTTTGTTGTTATACGAAACATTTACTAGCATAGGGATTCTTTTTCAATAGCAAGGATAAAGTTACCAAAAACAGAATTGAATACTGAGGTACACCGTAACAAAAGCACAAAAAATACGTAGTTTTGCATCTTTAAAGAAGACCATTACATGAATATTGAAAATGTCCTTACGTCTAAGGTAAAAGAAGCCGTTAAGGCTTTGTATAGTGTAGACTTGCCCAGTGTAGAATTCCAACCAACCCGTAAGGATTTTGATGGTGATATTACCATTGTTATTTTCCCAATGTTACGCTTTGTTAAAGGAAACCCTGTGGAAATGGGAAATGCCATTGGAGCGTACCTCAAAAAGGAGGTAACTGCTGTATTGGATATAAACGTCATAAAAGGGTTTCTGAATATTGTATTAAAGGATGCGTATTTTCAAGAGGCGTTTTTGGAAATGCGGAATCAAAAAAATTTTGGCAGCCATGTTAATGGAAAGACTGGGGCTATTATGGTTGAATATTCCTCTCCTAATACTAACAAGCCACTTCATTTAGGGCATATTCGAAATAATTTATTGGGTTACTCGGTAGCCGAGATCCTGAAAGCAGCCGGCAATAGGGTGTATAAAACGCAGATTGTGAATGACAGGGGTATTCATATCTGCAAAAGCATGTTGGCCTGGAAACGATTTGGTAACGGGGAAACTCCAGATTCTACAGGCCTTAAAGGGGATAAACTGGTTGGAAACTATTACGTGGCATTCGACAAAGCCTATAAAGAAGAGGTGCGTAAATTAATCGCCGCGGGAGCCTCAAAGGAGGAAGCAGAAAAAGAAGCCCCTATTCTTAAGGAAGCACAGACCATGTTACAACAATGGGAAGCTGGTGATCCGGAAGTGGTGTCTCTTTGGAAAACGATGAACGGGTGGGTCTATGAAGGTTTTAATAAGACATATGCCAATTTGGGTGTAGATTTCGATCAGTTGTACTATGAGAGCAACACCTACCTCCTTGGAAAAGATGTTGTAAAAGAAGGATTGCAAAAAGGCATTTTTTACAGAAAGGACGATGGGAGTGTTTGGATCGACTTAACTGAGGACGGGTTGGATGAAAAGATTGTACTTCGGTCAGACGGCACAGCAGTGTATATGACACAAGATATAGGAACTGCTATTCAGCGCGTTCGTGATTATCCGGATATTGAAGGAATGGTCTATACGGTGGGTAATGAACAGGATTATCACTTTAAGGTATTATTTCTCATATTAAAGAAATTGGGGTATTCATGGGCTAAAAATTTGTATCATCTTAGCTATGGGATGGTAGATTTACCCAGTGGCAAAATGAAAAGTAGGGAAGGAACGGTCGTGGATGCTGATGATCTTATTGTAGAAATGACCAATACGGCTGCCACTATCTCTGAGGAATTAGGCAAACTAGATACCTATACGGAGGATGAGAAACAGCGATTATACAAGATTATTGGTTTGGGAGCCTTAAAGTATTACATCCTGAAAGTAGATCCTAAAAAACGGATTCTTTTTAACCCGGAAGAATCGGTAGATTTTCAAGGGAACACGGGGCCGTTTATTCAATATACCTATGCCCGTATTCAGTCAATTTTAAGAAAGGCAAATTTCGATTATAGTAAAATAGATCCTGATGCACTCCAGGAGGTACCTTTACATGGGAAGGAAAAAGAGCTTATTAAGCAATTACAACTGTTCCCTGATACCATCTCATTGGCTGCGGCACAATACAGTCCGGCTTTGATTGCCAATTTCACCTATGATCTGGTGAAGGAATTCAACTCTTTTTACCAGCAAGTATCTATCCTGGGAGAAGAAAATGAAAAGATTCGAAGTTTTAGAGTAGTGCTTGCAGATCAGGTAGGCCGGGTTATAAAATCGGCGTTTCAATTATTAGGAATAGAGGTGCCTGAACGGATGTAATAAAAAAAGACCACCCAAGGGCGGTCTTCTTCAACAGTAACTTAATCAAAATTATTTTTCTGAACTCTGAGCCACAGCCAAACCATATACTACAAGCCCAAATCCAATTTTGTTGACAGCATCACCGATGTTATAGATCACATCCATGTTAAGGCCTGTAAACCATCCTTCGTACCAACCTGGAGTACCTGCCATATATCCGAGGGGATAAATAGCCCAACCTACAAGGACAAACCAGCAAAGTGTTTTGTGGGCGCTTAAAACGGCGCCACCTGCTTCAACAGCCAATTTCTTGGCTTTTCCGAACCAGATTTCATAGACAATCACAAAATAAGCGATACCGGAAATAAGACCCCATAACCACGCATTGTCCCTATCTACGGCTTCACCCCAGTATCCAGTAACCAACATTACCACAGAAAGGGCAATTAATTTCCACATGAGTGATTTTTTGGCTCCTGCTACTTTCAGGATTAAAAAGAATTCTACACACATTAATGGCACAGTAAGTATCCAATCCACATAGCGGAAGAAAGTAGGAGATTCAGCAAATCCTGCCCAATAATCTCTCATGTACCAGTAGTGTACTGCAGCAATAAATGTAATTAATCCTGAAACCAGGATTGAAGTTCTCCACTTTTTATCAAAACTGTTCATCGATAGAAAGAAAAATGCAGAGGCAGCCATCATAGCCATACATCCAACAAAGAATGTGAACCCTACATAATCATTAGTCGCCATCTTAGAAACCAATGAAATAGTTGCAAATAAATTTTCCATAATATTAGAATTAGTTAATTTTGTTTAAGCAAACATAATAAAAGTTAAACATAAATTCATAAATTTGCGGTGTATATTTTATGAAATTGATAAAAAAACAACAAAATATTAACATTAATAGCGGGTTGACGATCGTGCTGACCTTTTTTTTCCTCTGGATAGCAGTCTTTTTTGATGTACAAGCAGAAGCTGTCCTGGCATACTTTTTTATTTTCACTTTTGGTATTCTTCATGGATCCAATGACTTAAAACTTATTCAGCAGACAACGAGGTATGCCAAGAAGACTTTTTTTATTCGCATCTTGTTGAGCTATGTAGGGGTAGTATTGTTTACTGCCCTATTCTTTTCTTGGTTCCCCGAATTAGCCTTGGTACTTTTTGTGATAGCCAGTAGTTATCATTTTGGAGAGCAACATTGGGTGGCTCATAAAATACAATCTCCTTTGGCCACACCTTATTATACCTTTTATGGTATGGTTATCTTCTTTTTACTTTTCTATACCAATGAGCAAGAAGTTACGCCTATTATAGACCAGGTTACTGGTATCACCATGCAGCATGCGTATTACTTGTACACTCTTGTCTTTTCATTTATGGGATTTATAGGGATCTATTTGTGGTTGTATTTTACAAAGAAATTAGTAGTGAACATGTTTAAGGAATTATTTTTCCTACTGGTCTTTTATATTGTCTTTACGACGGCATCACTTCTATGGGCATTTAGTATCTACTTTGTTGTGTGGCATAGTGTGCCTTCACTTATAGACCAAACCAAGTACCTTTATGGAAGTTTTAATAAAGCTACTTTGCTTAGGTATGTAAAGACCTCCTTTGTTTATTGGTTGGTTTCTATGATCGGACTCGCAATCCTTTATTATCTTTTTCAGGACAGGGAAGGCTTGTTTCTCTCCATTATGATCTACTTTCTTGCCGCCATAACCTTTCCTCATGTGATTGTGATGACACGATTAAATCGCCGTTAAAAACTTATCCTGAAACTTATATTTGGCGTAAGCCCTAAAGAAATACTCTCTATGGTTTCTATCTCATCAAGGTCATTTAAGCGGTAATAAGTATTTAGGACATTTCGCTTGCCTAATACATTTAGTACCGATGCGCCAGCCGTAGCCTTCACGTTATTTCCCATAAGAAATGAATAGATCAAAGAAGCATCTGCTCTAAGATAATCTGATAGTCTGCTGCTATTAGGATTTTGATAGTTAATTTCACTAGGAAAGACCTGGGTGTTTACGGCACTTGCTCCTTCCAATGGCTGTGTATAAGGTTTCCCTGTTCGGTAGTTAATTCCAACACCAATTTTGAGATTATGATAATTATAGGTGCTGGCAAACGTAAGCGTATGTCGTATATCCAAGTTGTTTGGAAATTCATTCGGGAGTATATCTTCAAAGAGATAGGTGTTTGTATTATAGGCATAACTTAACCAGGTGCTGTAGTGAGCATCTTTGTAATTAACAAGAAATTCTGCTCCCCGAACAGTATAGCTCCCAATTTCACCACTGAACTGATTCTGATTCTGAAACCCCTGGGTAGCGGTACTTACCCCAGTAACCTCCTTATAGAATCCTTCGAGTCCTACAAACCAATTATTTTTATCATAGTTGACACCCAAAGAGGCCTGCTTACTCTTTGTAACAGGTAATGTTTCGTTATCAGAGAGTATCCATCTGCGTTTCTCAATACCCAGAAAATTTTGTTCCAGATCGATTATTTGATTCGTACTCTGATTTTTAAATTCTCCCAGTAATTCCATTCGAACATACGGAAGAATAGCATAACTCAAATTAAGCCTTGGTTCTAAGATAATGGTGTTAAATGTGTCGATATTTTCTAAATAATTAAGACGGCCGCCCCCGGTGAAATGAAAAGAGTTGTCTGGCGACACATAGGCTATTTCTGAAAAGACCGCATGGGTGCGCATCACCCCTTTAACGTTGCTGCTGTATGGAGGCTGACTCACTAAGGTTTCATTGGTGATGCCTACTTCACTAAATTGATAACCGTTAAGGGTGGTAAGGTCATTAGTTATGGCATATGAAGTACCCAGTTTAACAGAGGATTCTTTGACCTCATTATTTTGAAAAAGGCCTTGTTGTCCGTTTCCTTCAATATTTGTTGCATCGAGGTTGTATTGAGTATAGTACGCATTAATATTCGACCTGAATTTGTCGCTCCATATGCTCTCAAGATTTCCGCCAACAGAAAAATTAGTTTGGTCTAATAAACTTTGATTGCTTCTTCCGGTTTCCTGAGAAGTTTCTAAATAATCCAGATTGTTATTGATGTTTATGAAACTTAGCCTGATTTTTTGATCCTTATTAAAGTTGTACAATAGTTTCCCTGAAAAATCATAGAAGTAAAAGGTCTCATCCCGATCTACACGTTCATCGGATCCCACATTATTTCCATTTTTTACATTGGTATCCTGAAAGGCACGGTCAAAAAACTGATTGTAGGTAGGGGTGTTTAAAAAATCGGTTACAGAGCGTCTTGCGGAAAACTGTACAGCCAAATCATCTGTAACAGGCACATGTCCAAAAATATCACCGCTGATTAAATTAAAACCACCTCCACCGAAGAACCCATCTTCAATATCGTTTTTGGTTTGCATACTTATGACCCCGCTTACGCCATCACCATATTGAGCGCTGGTTCCGTTTTTAATGATGGTAACGTTGTCTGTAAGGTATGGGTTAAAGGCAGATATGAGCCCAAAGAAATGCCCCGATTGATACATTTTTATACCGTCCCATAAGATCAGATTCTGATCATTGGTGCCGCCGCGTATATTAATATCCGAGACTGTTTCATCGATACTCTTAATGCCGGGAAGTGCCTGTACGGTTTGTAAAATATCTGGTTCTATAAGCCCGGGAAGAATCCCAAAGTCTGCTACACGCAATGAAATACTCCCATCGGTTTCCCTGTTTAATCCGGTTGTAAGGAATTGATACACAACTACTTCATCTAATTCCTGATAGTTAAGAGCCAATAAAATAGACTTGCATGGGTTTTTATTAACAAATTCTTCTGCCGTTATATACCTAGTTTTGAATCCCAGATAACGTATTCGGATACTGGCTTTTCGTGGGATATTAGAGAGGGTAAATTGTCCGTTCAGATCTGTTATTTCTGCAATACTAGATCCTAGCACCTCAACAGAAGCACCTATTACATTGTTTTCACCATAATTATCAAAAATAAAACCACAGATATCTACCGTGGTGGTTTTGGAGATTGTGTAATAACGTTCCGATAGTTTTTTGATCAATAACTGCGTTTGATCTTGAAGTGCTTCCAGGATAGTTTTCAGATTGTTTCCGGTCGGGACACTTATTTGTAAGGGTCGCAGGTCTTCATCCACAAAGGAGAATTTTACCTCAAATTGGGCCTCTAATTGCTGTATATAAGGAATAATAGGTACCTTTTGATCGTCCTGAGCCCAACCAATAGAAAGGGCCCAAAAAAGCATCAGGTACAGGGAGATGAATTTCTTACGGTGCGTTTTCTGCATAGAAGAGCACTTTATTCTTCTCTAAGGTATACTTAATTTGAGAAGGAGCACTTATACTTTGTAACGCTAAATTTATGTTTGTGTTGCTAAAAGTACCTGTAAATAATTGCTGAAGATCTATGTTATTGGTTTCAACCTTTACGTTGAATTGTCGTTGAAACTCATCAAACACATAAGAAAGAGGCATACTTTTAAAAGCGCTTTCATTGTTAACCCAGGAAGGTGTGCTTGTTGCCGGTGTCTCAGAAGGCATAATAGTACCGTTTAAAACTATAAACGAAGTCCCGGCAGGTAATTTTCTATCGGTCCCCTGGAAATTAACACTTACAAGTCCCTCATAGCATGTTACTTCAAAGAAACCTTTTCTGCTTTCCACATTAAACTGTGTACCCAGAACACTAACGCTCCCATCTTCTGTGATGACCGTAAACTTTTTCCCTTTGGCAACTTTAAAAAACGCCTCGCCCTCTAACGAAAGTGTGCGTTCTTTGTCCCAATTTTTTTCACTGTATGATAGTTCAGATCCGGCATTTAATAAAACTTCGGAAGCATCCGGAAGCACAACTTCTGTATGTTCTGCATATGCTGCAGAAACAGTCTCATCTAAAGAAGCAATATAAAAATAAGATGCGGCGAATAAAACAGTAACAGCCGCAGCAATCCTCATAATATATTTAGCAGGATGCAAACGGATCACTTTTGGACCTTGAGCAGTACGACTATTTTTTATATCATGCAGGGCACGCTCCATATCAAAAGAGGGACCTTCTAAAGAGCCAGCCGTTTCTGCGATCTTTTTATAAGATGCATAAGCCTCAGAACGCTTAAATTCTGCGAGCTCCTCCTCAGAGAGTTCATTAGTAAGCCACTTGGCCAGGTAATTTTCTTGCATGATTTTTAATCTTTACACCTCTAAAACAATTCAAATAGATAAAACCCTACCTGGTTGAGGATATTTTTTTTTAATACTAGTTGTTTTGATACTATATATGCCAAAATAATAGGTACTTCTATTAAATCCCATCAATGTTTTCCCGAAGCGATTTTAAAGCCAAGTGCATTCTTTTTTCAATTGCTTTTACACTAACTCCTTCCATTTCTGCAATCTCCGCGTACTTTTTCCCATCTATTCTGTTTAAGAGAAAAACGGTTCGTTGATTTTCCGGCAAACTTGCCAGGGCCCCATCCAATTTTTCTTTAAATTCTTGATGTTCTAGCAAAAATTCTGGGTTCTCATTGGTGATTTTCTCTGATTTATCTGCATATTTTAACCGCACCTTCTCCGCCTTAAGAACATTTAGGTACAAATTATTGGCAACGGTATACACATACGATTTGGCTTTTTGAGGAGTTACTTTAGCACAATTCTCCCAAAGTTTTACAAATGCCTCTTGAACAGCATCGTACGCTTTTTCCTCATTCCCGAACTTATAATATATGTAATTAAAAATCGTTTTAGAATTGGATTTGAAGATAGAATTAAAGACCTCTTCCTCACATACAGTATCCATAGTTATAACCTTCTTATATAATAGTTGTGTATCAAAGATATTTTAAAAAAAACAAAAAAGAGGTAGGGTATTTTAAAAGATACTTGTTATAGATACATACAAACAACAAAAATCCAAATCGTTATGAAAAATGTTTTTAAATTTTCAGTGTATTCTTTGCTATTCATAGCAACACTGATGGTTACTTCTTGTCAGGAAGAATTTGAAGAACTTCCGATCCAAGATGAACAACAAACTATTATGGCCAGTTCGTCTACGGCCAAGCTTATAGAGAATACCTCTACGAATGATGGTTCCTTTGATAATATTGTGGATGGTGCCAGCTGTTTTGCGTTAAATTTTCCGTATACCGTTGAGGTAAACGGAATTCAAATTACCATCGATTCCAGAGAGGATCTTCAGCTAATTGAAAAGATTTTTGATGAGCTAGAAGATGATGTAGATCTTCTGGAGATAGCTTTCCCTATTACCATAACCTATGCTGATTATTCAGAATTGGTTATAAACAACAAGGAAGAATTACGCGAACTTGCCGCCGAATGTGTTGAAGGTGGTGGTGATGATGATATAGAATGTATAGATTTTGTCTACCCAATTACCTTATTTACCTTCGATATTAATGAGGTGCAAACAGGAACCGTTACTGTTAATAACGATGAAGAGATGCGAATCTTTTTTAAAGGATTAGATGATAACGACTTAATAAGCATACAATTTCCTGTAAAATTAGAGTTGTACGATGGTACTCTTATCACCGTAGGTAGCAATGCTGAATTGGCTATGGCTATTGAGAATGCAAAAGAAGCGTGCGATGAAGATGATGATAACGATTATAACGATGATGATTTTACTTTAGAACGTTTAGATAACGTATTGCTAGAATGTCCTTGGTTGGTTAGAGAAGTAGTACGAGAAGAAGTAGCTCAGACAGATCAGTATTTTGAGTATCTGATGAATTTCAATATAATTGAAAATCAAAAGACAGTGACTGTTAAAGACAGAATGGGGAACATTCTTGAGGGGTCATGGGCTACTAGAATGACAGATCGCGGAGTACTTTTAACTATGGAATTTGAATTCCTGGTAGACTTTAGCCTTGAGTGGTTCGTTTACGAAATAGAAGAAGGTAAGATTAAACTATATGCCGAAGGAGGTAATAGAATTATCCTAAAAAGCGCCTGTGATCTTTACAATGATGATCCAACTACCCTTAGAGAGATCTTAAAAGAGTGTGCCTGGGTGATCAAGAAAGTAAAGAATCAGGGTGATGAAATAGAGCGACTTATTGGATACGAATTCAAATTTATGGCAGAAGGTGTTGTTACCTTAAGCAATGGAATTAATGTATCTGAAGGTTCATGGGAAATTACCATGAATGAACAAGAAAGATTGGT
The DNA here is from genome assembly GCA_965365635.1 of uncultured Muriicola sp. Lineage (GTDB taxonomy): Bacteria > Bacteroidota > Bacteroidia > Flavobacteriales > Flavobacteriaceae > Muriicola. The sequence goes on along the minus strand of CBDUCK010000021.1, from coordinate 8,210 downwards.
TGTAGCCATTATGTTTGGTGATGAGCCGGGTGTTAGCTTCGAATGGCCGATAAGCGACCTGAGAAATGATCGATTGAAGTTCGCTATTGAAGGAACAGCGTATGAATTAATCTTACAACGTGTATGTGATGACAACAACACAGATGGAGACGTTCCTGAAATACGCAACATTCTAATGGGTGGTGAATGGATGGTTGCCAAATACTTAAATGGTGAAGTAGATGAAACTCAGAATCTAATGGCCTATACTTTTGCGTTCCAGGCAGAACATATTCTTGGAATCACTACTGGCCAAACAGGCGACACAAAAGCGGGAATCTGGAGAGTATTGAGGAATTCTGATGGCAAACTTAAAATTTACTTAAACGCCGGTATTGAAGGATATCTTGCGGAACTTACAGATGACTGGGATTTTGTTTCGATCTCTGCAAACAGACTTGAGCTGAAGAGCACAAGTGGAGACGGTACAGTAGAGACCCTGGTATTTGAGAAATAATACTACCTTTTTTGCCCCTATTTTATAGAAAAGGGCAACTTCCTGTGGAAGTTGCCCTTTTTGCATTCATATTTCCTTCGGTAGATTTCCGTGATCCCAACCATATTATTAAATTTGCATTCCTCGTAAATTCAGGGAACCTATGTTTGATAATTTAAGTGAAAAGTTAGATAAAGCGCTGCATGTTCTGAAGGGACATGGTCAGATCACCGAAATTAATGTTGCAGAGACTACCAAAGAGGTAAGAAGGGCCTTATTAGATGCAGATGTTAATTTTAAGATCGCCAAGGAATTCACTAACAAGGTGAGGGAAAAAGCTCTGGGGCAAAATGTTTTAACCACTTTACAACCTGGCCAGTTAATGGTCAAAATTGTGAAGGATGAGCTCACCCAACTCATGGGGAGCGAAGCGGAAGAAATTAACCTTACAGGGAACCCTTCCGTGATTTTAATGTCGGGGTTACAGGGTTCTGGTAAGACAACCTTTTCAGGGAAATTAGCTAATTACCTAAAGACCAAGAAGTCTAAAAATCCATTATTAGTGGCCTGTGATGTCTATAGACCGGCGGCGATAGATCAGTTACATGTGGTTGGGGATCAAATAGGCGTCCCTGTGTATTCAGACAAAGAAAACAACGATCCGGTTTCCCTTGCAAATGCAGGGGTAGCATATGCCAAAGCTAACGGCCATAACGTGGTAATTATAGATACTGCAGGTCGTTTAGCAATAGATGAACGGATGATGACCGAAATAGCAGATATTAGAAATGCTATAAAACCACAGGAGATTTTGTTTGTAGTAGATGCCATGACGGGCCAGGATGCCGTTAATACGGCAAAAGCATTTAATGATGTGCTGAATTTTGATGGGGTAATTCTTACTAAATTAGACGGAGATACCCGTGGAGGGGCCGCCATATCCATTAAATCGGTAGTAGACAAGCCCATAAAGTTTATTGGTACCGGAGAAAAGATGGATGCCATAGACGTATTTTATCCTTCCCGTATGGCCGATCGTATCCTTGGCATGGGGGATGTTATTTCATTGGTAGAGCGGGCGCAAGAGCAGTTTGATGAGGAAGAGGCACGGAAAATCCAGAAGAAAATAGCCAAGAATAAATTTGGGTTCGATGATTTCCTAAACCAGATACAACAGATCAAAAAGATGGGGAGTATGAAAGACCTCATGGGAATGATCCCGGGGGCTGGTAAAGCGCTAAAAGGAATGGATATTGATGATGACGCCTTTAAGCATGTAGAGGCTATTATCCACTCTATGACACCCGATGAACGCGCTAATCCTGCCAAGCTAGATGCCAGTAGAAAGAAGCGTATTGCTAAAGGAAGTGGTAGAAATATCCAGGAGGTGAATCAACTGTTAAAACAGTTCGATCAGATGGGTAAAATGATGAAAATGATGCAAGGCGGTGGCGGTAAGAAAATGATGCAAATGATGGGTGGGCTCAAAGGATAAGACCTGTGGTTAAAGCACTTCATTAGTAGTTAAATAAACATAACCTGAAAGGGATACGAAAACGGTTCTTTTCACATTGCTAACTATAAAATCAAAGGCAAATGACCATTCTTGACGGAAAAAAGATCTCCAATCAAATAAAGGACGAAATTGCCGCTGAGGTAGCTAAGATTAAGGAAAGAGGTGAGAAAGTCCCTCATCTGGCTGCTGTTATTGTAGGTAATGATGGGGCTAGTTTAACCTATGTTGGGAGTAAGGTACGCTCTTGCCAGCGGATTGGTTTCGAGTCTACCCTAGAACACCTGCCTCAAGAGACTACTGAAGAGGAACTTTTAAAATTGGTGCATCATTTAAATGAAGACCCAAATATAGATGGGTATATTGTACAGTTGCCTTTACCCAAACATATAGATGAAGAAAAGGTATTGTTAGCAGTACATCCAGATAAAGATGTGGATGGATTTCACCCAACCAACTTCGGAAAAATGGCACTTGGAATGAAAACCTTTATTTCCGCTACCCCTTTTGGAATTATGGAGTTGTTACGGCGCTACGAGGTGCCAACTGAAGGCAAACATGTAGTGGTGATAGGCCGCAGTAACATTGTAGGGAGGCCTATCAGCATTTTAATGAGTCAAAAAGGGAAAGCTGCCAATGCAACCGTAACCCTCACACATAGCAGAACCAAAGACATTAAATCACTTACTTTACAGGCCGATATTGTAGTCTCAGCACTGGGAATCCCCCATTTTCTTAAAGAAGATATGGTGAAGCCCGGAGCGGTAATTATAGATGTTGGGATTACCAGAGTGGCAGATGAGACAAAAGAGAGGGGTTATTATTTAGCCGGCGATGTAGATTTTGAAAATGTGAGTAAGAAAGCTTCCTATATCACTCCGGTCCCCGGAGGTGTGGGCCCCATGACCATAGCTATGCTTCTTAAGAACACCTTACTGGCAAGAGAACGGCATAGAAATATGCACTAGTTAGTCCACCAGAAAATTAATTTACAGGGTCTTTTTAACACAATTCTTGTAACAATCTTGTGATAGAAAGGTCTAACTTAAACGAACAATTAAAAACTATTAAAAATGAAAAAAGTAACAGCACATGTTCTTTTGTTTTCTTTACTTGCTATAACGGCTTGTAACCAAGAAAGTAAGGAGGTAAAGGAACTTACTTCCGGAATCCTGACAGAAAATATGGATACTTCGGTTAATCCGGGAGATGATTTTACCGCCTATGTGAATGGGACCTGGGTAAAAAATACAGAAATTCCGGATGACAAGGCAAGTTATGGAATAGGGTACATCTTATACGAGGAGTCCGAAGACAATGTAAAAAAGATTATCGAAGAGTCGGCCTCAGGTGATTTTGCAGTAGGATCCGATGAGCAAAAAGTAGGCGATTTATACAAATCCTATATGGATCTGGACAAGCGAAATGAAATAGGAGTAGCTCCTTTAGCGAGTGAATTTGATAAAATTGATGCCATTTCATCCTACGATGACCTGGCTACTTATTTTGCCTATGCCAATAAATACGGGATAAATGTGCCCCTAGGAATGTTTGTTTGGCAGGACTTTAAAAATCCAACTATCTATACAGTGTATACCTGGCAATCTGGTTTGGGTTTACCAGATAGGGACTATTATTTAAACGAAGATGACCGCTCTGTTGAAATTCGGGCAAAGTACCTAGAGCATATGGAGAAAATGTTCAGTTTATCTGGTATTTCTGATAGCAAAGCTGCTGCAGCAACGACCATGAGCTTGGAGACCAAGTTGGCGGAAAAACATATGGAGAAGGAAAAAACAAGGGACTTAGTGGCATTATATAATATGTTCCCTGTAGATACACTTTCTAACATTATGCCCCAGTTTAACTGGACCGCCTATTTGAAGGAAGCCGGTTTGGGCAAACAGGAGAAATTAGGGGTGTTAATGCTCGACTATATCAAAGCCTTGGATGCTATTATTACTTCCACAGATTTGGATACATGGAAAACCTATTTGACATGGAGCGTTATCGATGCAAATGCATCGAGACTCAATGAGGCCCTCGATAAACAAAATTGGGAATTTTACAGTAAAGAATTAAGAGGTACCAAAGAACAAAGACCTCTATGGCGTAGAGCGGTAGGCTCGGTTAATGGAACCATGGGCGAAGTAGTTGGGAAAGTATATGTAAAAAAACACTTTCCGCCAGAAGCCAAAGAGCGCATGGAAACCCTAGTAAGTAACCTGATTAAGGCGTATGAGGTTAGTATAAAGGAACTCGATTGGATGAGTGATGCCACCAAAGCGGAGGCATTAGATAAATTAAGTAAGTTCACACCAAAAATTGGCTATCCTGACAAATGGAAGGAATATGAATTTGAAATAATGGGAGATGATTTTTTTGGAAATATGAGAAGAGCCCAACTTTATGAATACAATAGGGAGCTAGCTAAATTAGGTCAGCCTATAGACCGGGATGAATGGGGAATGACCCCTCAAACGGTAAATGCTTATTACAATCCCACCATGAATGAGATTGTATTTCCTGCAGCCATTTTACAAGCACCATTCTTTAATTTGAATGCCGATGACGCAGTAAATTACGGGTCTATTGGGGCGGTAATAGGTCATGAGATTGGTCATGGTTTTGATGATACGGGGAGTACGTTTGATGGGGATGGAGCCATGCGTAACTGGTGGACAGATACGGATAAGGAAGAGTTTAAAAAACGCACAGGCGCACTTATAGAGCAATACAACCAATACGAGGTATTGCCAGGTCTTAATGTGAACGGCGAATTTACATTGGGCGAAAATATTGGCGACCTTGGCGGCTTAAGCATTGCCCTTAAGGCCTATAATATGGCATTAAATGGTGCAGATGCCCCGGTAATGGACGGATTTACTGGTGAACAACGGGTTTTTATTGGCTACGCCCAGTCATGGCGTTCAAAATCTAGGGACGAGGCCCTCCGGGTTCAAGTAAACACCGATTCTCATTCTCCGGCCGATTTTAGGGTGAATGGCATTGTGCGTAATGTACCCGAATTTTATACCGCTTTTAAAGTAACAGAAGAGGATAGCCTCTACCTGGCCCCTGAACAGCGAGTTAAGATCTGGTAGTTAAAACAACTAGATTAAATCATTATTAAAAACCCTCAAACCAGAGGGTTTTTTTATTTGGGTATATCTTGTACATCTGCCGTCCCCTGAACTGAATCTACAGGAGTCAGAATATCAATATCTGCTTCCCCTTCATTGTTGGTGCAACTCCAGAAGGAAAAGGAAATAAGGGCAATAACGACAAGAAGAAAATAGGCAATGTATGGTCGCATAACTCAATAATTTAGTAGGTATTCTTACCGAGATTAATACTAATAATAACGTTCTAAAAATGCTTTTGGTATTGGAAGCATGGGTCAAAAAGTGTACCTTTTGTCGAAAATATATACGTTATATGAAACATTATTACTTCATCCTCCCTGTCGTTTTCTGTTGTTTACTGTCTTGTCAGAGTCCGGATAAGGATAAGACTGCTATAAATTTTCAAATTTCTTTCTTGGAAGAGACCGAGGTTGAAAGCCTTGATGGCCGACTTTTACTCATGCTCTCTAAGAACGATGATAACGAACCCCGGTTTCAGATCAATGACGGACCTTCTACACAAGTGGTTTTCGGAATGAATGTAGAGGATATGAATCCTTCAAGTACAGTGACAATCAACGAAGAGGTTTTTGGATATCCGTATCCAAGCCTTTCCGACATGCCACCAGGGGATTATTGGGTGCAGGCTCTACTTCATGTTTATGAAACATTTAATTTGGTCACCGGGCAAACCGTTCAATTACCAATGGACAACGGGGAAGGCCAACAATGGAACAAATCTCCGGGCAATCTGTATAGCACCCCTTTTAAAATCACAATTACAGAAGCGGGTATAGCACCGGTGAACATCGTGATGGATCAGAAAATACCCCCAATCCCGGAACCAGAGGATACCGAATGGGTTAAGCATATTAAGATAAAATCGGATAAACTATCCGAATTTTGGGGCCGTGACATGTATCTAGGGGCAAATGTGCTGCTTCCTAAGGGCTTTAATGAGCATCCGGAGGCGAAGTACCCACTTATGATCTTTCATGGTCATTTCCCTCGTGATTTTGGCGGATTCCGAACACAACCTCCAGATCCGAACCTGAAACCAGAATATTCTGCACGTTTTAACGTGGATGGCTACAATATAATTCAGCAACAAGAGGCGTATGATTTCTACACGCGGTGGAATGAACCGGAGTATCCGAGGTTTATAATTATAGAAATACAGCACCCAACACCTTATTATGATGACTCATATGCTGTTAATTCGGCAAGTCAGGGTCCTTACGGGGATGCCATTACATATGAACTCATACCACATATAGAAAAGGAATTCAGGGGTTTAGGTGAAGGCTGGGCGCGGTTCTTATACGGAGGTTCCACCGGAGGCTGGGAGGCCTTGGCCGTACAGGTGAAATATCCGGAAGAGTATAATGGCTGTTTTGCTGCCTGTCCGGATCCCATAGACTTTAGGGCATATTGCCTGACAAATATTTATGAGGATACAAACGCCTATTACTATGAGAGCGATCACAGGCGAATAGAAGTTCCTGCACACAGAGATTATCTGGGCCAAATTCAGGGAACAGTTATAGGGAACAACCATTTGGAACTGGTACTTGGTGATAAATCGCGCTCCGGGCAGCAGTGGGATATTTGGGAAGCGACCTATTCCCCCCAGGGAGAAGACGGATATCCTGAACGTATTTGGGATAAAATGACTGGAGACATAGATCATAACGTAGCCGAGTATTGGAAGGAAAACTATGATTTGCGGTATATCATGGAACGCGATTGGGATAGCTTAGGAGATCAGCTAAAAGGAAAAATTCATATTTACTGTGGCGATATGGATAATTACTATCTAAATAATGCGGTGTATTTAATGGAAGATTTTTTAGAAAGTACTTCAGATCCTTATTATGATGGGGAGGTATTATATGGGGATCGTGCAGAACACTGCTGGAATGGTGATCCTGAACAACCAAATCATATAAGTAGGTTGCGCTACAATAGTATGTACGTTCCTAAAATAATGCAACGAATTGCCGAAAGTGCGCCAAAAGGAGCCGATTTAACAAGTTGGCGCTATCAATAGATAATGAAAAATAAGACGAACAGGTTTGCATGGTTTGTGTTTGCTGTATTGGCATTAGTAATTGGGCTGTATCCGCTGGTGTACCTTTTCGCTGATAGGGAATTTGGACTCCTCGCTTCTAAAAGTGATGCTTTGTTATCTAATATTTTATGGAATATAGGTTTTTACGGACATATTATGTTGGGGGGTCTGGCGCTGTTGGTAGGGTGGATACAGTTTAATAAAAAATTCAGAAATGACAATCTGAAAAGACATCGTATCATCGGAAAGATCTATGTTATAGCAGTGCTCATAAGCGGTACTTGCGGAATATATATTGGGTTTTATGCAACTGGTGGTATAATTACCTCTCTGGGTTTTATAGGTTTGGGAGTGGTATGGTTATTTACGACCATAAAAGCCTATTTAGCAATCCGTTCGAATGATATAGAATTGCACCAGGGGTTTATGATTTATAGTTATGCAGCTTGTTTTGCAGCGGTAACCTTAAGAATTTGGCTTCCTGTGTTAACTTTTGCCTTTGGGGATTTTACTATTGCCTATCGCATTCTATCATGGCTTTGCTGGGTCCCCAACATGATATTTGCTTATTTCTGGGTTCGAAGAAGAGGATTACTGTTGGGATAACCCCAATTTCAAAAAAAATGATGGATCAGATACGACAACAAAAATAGTCACTCAAACAAGACAAACATGAACTATAGAAAATTTGGTAGGACCAATTGGGATGTAAGCGAAATAGGTTATGGTATGTGGGGGATGGCCGGTTGGACGGAATCTGATGACACACAGTCATCTAAATCTCTGGATCTTGCTGTGGAGAACGGCGTAACCTTTTTTGATACAGCATGGGGGTATGGTGAAGGCCATAGTGAACAACTACTGGGCGCCCTGGTAAGAAGATACCCATCTAAAAAGTTGTTTACTGCAAGTAAGATTCCACCTAAAAATTTTAAATGGCCTGCAAAACCCACGTACACCCTAGAGGAGTCTTATCCTGTAGAACATATAGTTGCATTTACAGAAAAACCTCTTAGAAGAAGGGTA
>CBDUCK010000020.1:0-21845 GCA_965365635.1 uncultured Muriicola sp. | reverse complement strand
TGTTGAAAAAAGGAATGTGATTAATACAAAAAAGCGAGGCATAGACTGGTTATTTTTATTTAGACTCCTTATAAATAGTGTAAATACAGAACAAATATATACCCCTTTTTTATAACAAAAAAGCTTTATTTAAAATAAATATAAATAATAATTTGAAAGATTTATTTTGATTAAATTAAGAAGAAAAAGAAGCTTTCAAGGAGTTAATAATACTTCGAAAATAGGGCGGAAGATTTATTATATGCAGCTTCAAAAGCCATCCAGTTAATATTGGTTTCCACCTTTTTTTCCGTAAAATAGGAAAGCATTTTCTCGGTAGGCATATTTCCGGTAAGTTCATCTTTAGCCATGGGACAGCCTCCAAATCCTTGAACGGCACCATCAAATCTCCTGCAACCCGCAGTAAAAGCGGCTTCTACTTTTTCATGCCATGCAGAAGGTGTTGTGTGCAAATGGGCACCAAATTCTATAGCCGGATATGCCTGAATTAAATTAGAAAAGAGATATTCAATATTTTCCGGTGTTGAAGTACCCACCGTATCCGACAGGGACAAAATATTTACACCCATAGCAGCCAATTTTTCGGTCCATTCTCCCACAATATCCACATTCCATGGATCCCCGTAAGGATTCCCAAAACCCATGGAAATATAGGTGACAACTTCTTTATCAGAAGATTGCGCCACCTCTAAGATTTCTTTTAGTATTTCGGTTGATTGGGCTATGGTTTTATGTGTATTTCGCATCTGAAAATTTTCAGAGATAGAAAATGGGTACCCCAAATAATCTATATTCTTATGTGTACAGGCATCCTTCGCGCCCCGCAAATTTGCAACAATGGCCAATAATTTACTTTTGCTCTTTGAAAGGTTGAGGCTTTCCAATACTTCTGCCGTATCTGACATTTGCGGTATGGCCCTTGGAGAAACAAAACTTCCGAAGTCGATGGTGTCAAAACCGCATCCTAACAAAGCCTGTATATACTGTACTTTCTCAGCTGTGGGGATAAAAGATTTTATTCCCTGCATGGCATCTCGTGGGCACTCTATTAGTTTGACCTTTTCTAACATGAAGCTCTTTGCTTGTATATCTCAAAATTAGCACTATTTATAAGATTTTATTGACTTACTCCCCTACTCCTTTAAAATTATTCTCAGCAAGCAAGCTACTTTTTTCTATCTTTCAAAAAATTAAACCATGAAACTACGTTACGCCCTGATATCCCTGGTCATTATCGTTGCCCTTACAAGCTTTAAAAAGAATGATTTGAAAAATGAACAAACAGCTGGTTTAGAACAAAATACTTTAGATAGTGTATTACGACATGTGGTTCTTTTCAAATTCAAGGAAGGTACCACTTCAAATCAACTGAATAGTTATGAAACTGCTTTTGGAGCACTTAAAAATAAAATCCCCGAAATAGTATCGTTCGAATGGGGACTAAATAATAGCCCTGAAGGCCTCGAAAAAGGGTTTACACATTGTTTCTTTGTAACTTTTGCAAGTGAGGCAGACCGAGACATTTATCTGCCACATCCAGATCATCAGGCTTTTGTTTCACTAATTGGCCCGTCTGTTGAAGACGTTCTTGTCGTTGATTACTGGACCAGGTAAGGCAGTTTACTCCTGAACTGCTCTTTCCTCGTCTAAAATAGCCTTGTTTATTTTCTTAATTAATGCAGGTCCCTCATAAATAAATCCTGTCCACAGCTGAATTAAACTTGCTCCCGCATGTAGCTTTTCCAGTGCATCTTCTGCACTGTGAATTCCACCAACCCCTATTATCGGAAACGAGCCATTGCTTTTTGTATGTAAAAAACGAATTACTTCGGTACTTCGCCGGGTAAGTGGTTTCCCGCTCAGGCCTCCTTTTTCTTCCACTAGTATACATTCCGATTCAAGACCATCTCTTGCAATGGTTGTATTGGTAGCAATTACACCAGCTATAGTTGTTTGCTGGACAATATCTATGATATCTACTAACTGGTCATCTGTTAGATCTGGTGCTATTTTCAAAAGTATAGGCTTTTTAGGGATAGCTGTCTTCTTTGATTGCCTTTCATTCTCTTGCATCAGCTCATTTAACAAGGCCGTTAAAGGTTCTTTTTCCTGGAGCTCTCTAAGTCCGGGAGTATTTGGAGAACTGACATTAACCACAAAGTAATCTACATGTTTAAAAAGCGCCTCAAAACACAGTAAATAGTCATTAATTGCATCCTCATTAGGAGTTGTTTTGTTCTTTCCTATATTTCCCCCAATAAGAACCCGATGCTCCTTTTTTAAGTGCTCAACAGCTTCCAACACCCCCTTATTGTTAAAACCCATCCTGTTGATTATTGCCTTATCGGCTTTTAACCTAAACAATCTTTTCTTTGGATTGCCTTTCTGAGGTTTCGGGGTAAGTGTCCCAATTTCTATGAATCCAAATCCGAAATTAGATAATTCATTATACAAGACTGCATTTTTATCGAACCCTGCTGCCAACCCTACCGGGTTCTTAAACCGCAGACCAAAGACCTCTCTTTCCAATCTGGGATCCTCTATCGTATAAAAGCTTCTGAAAAAGTATGATAAACCTACTCTGGACGCTACCTTAATAAGCCAAAAAGATACATAATGAACCCTTTCCGGATCAAACAAAAATAACAGGGGTCTAATAATACCTTTATACATACCAATTTTCTGTACGACAAAAGTACAAACTTCACAAGAGTTCTTTACTTTCCATCATCACTTATTACGATTTATTTGGAAAGATTATTCCGGATCTTTCTGATCTGATAATGGGGTTAAAACTGACATAGGAATACGCCTGGCTTCAGTGCACAAAGCCACATAGCGCTGGTATTGTTTCTCATTGAAAATAGTCAATAATTTTCGATCGTATGACTTAGAATTTTCAATGACCTTATCTTTTAATCCTCTATATTTAGAGGCCATTGCCTGCAGTTCTTCCTCACTACTTTGCCCATCGGCATCGAACAATAGCGTAATCTCATCCTCAATAATTTTATTTTCCAAGCTCAATGCTGCCTTCCATTGGTCCATTTTAGAGATTTGTTCTTTGTTGAGTTGAAACACCTGAATTATAGTTTCAGAAGCAGTACCTCCAAGGCCCAGCATACAATCACGATCCTGCCCAGTTACCAGCAGTGTACACGCAAAAAACAATAAGGTTGAATAAATTATTTTCATTTCTCTTCTTTGATAGTATGGTGTGCCCAAATATACCTTGATAAACTAGAATTTTAAAGTATTAGTATGGGTCAAAATGATTTAAAACTAAAAAAGACCCTCAAAAATGAGGGTCTTTAGTATTTCAATTTTATAAACTCCTATTTTAAAGTAAGGCTTACTCTTGCAAATAAGAATCGGCCTGCAACTCCAAATTGTTGAGCTCTCCTCGACCAATCGAAACGTCCAGAACTTCGATTCCCAAAAGAATCCTCTGCCCTATCCGGATATACATCCAGCAGGTTATTTGCTCCAATGGTCAGCGTAATTACATCCGTTGGCTTATATCCTAAAGAAAGATCTGTCACTATTTTTGTGCCAAATACTTGTTGATTTGCTATCGTAGTTGTCGCCTCAGTAACTTCCCCAAAATAGACATTGCGAAGAAAAATTACAAACTTATCAGAAGTTAAGCTGTTAGATAGATTTACTTTAGTCCTTGGTACTGCCTCTTCGAGATAGACCCTGCTATCTTCAGGAAAATAGGTGTCTATGAGTCCGGCATCTCTTAAAACCTGAGAAGCATTAATGTCTCCCACTTTTTTTGTTTTTGAGAATGTCCCCGCAAGGTCCGACTTCAATCTCCAGGAATCAGAAAGGTTTGCAGTATGTGTAACAACAACATCTAATCCTTTAGATTCGGTATCAATAGCATTGGCAAAAAAGGAGGCTGCCGTTGCATTGGCCTGGCTTAAAAGAATATCCAGTTCTGAACCAGTACCCGGGCCCCTAAATTGGCCAGTATACACAACCCTGTCATCAATTTTAACAAAATACCCATCTACAGTCACCGTAAGATTTGCATCAGGAATTTTAGCTGTTACCCCTACACTAACACTACTGGATGTTTCCTCCTTCAAAGAAGGTATTCCAAGCAATTGTGCCGCCCTGCTATCATTTGCGAACGTCCCAACTTCTTGTGGGTTTCCAAAATTATCAAAAATAGTGGAGGTAGAATTAAAGTTGATCTGATGCAATGATGGTGCTCTGAAACCGGTATTTAGAGCCGCTCTAACATTTACATTGTCAGAAGCTTTGAGCAGTGCAGCAACTTTAAAATTAATAGTTGAGCCAAAATCACTGTAATTTTCAAAACGTGTTGCAAAACTCGCTAAAAATGTTTCTGAAAAATCTGCTTCCAAATCTAAGTACCCTGCTACACTACTTCGGCTCCTGGACAATTCATTGTTTGGGCTAAAACCAGGAAATACCTGTGAGCCACCTGGTCGTGAATTACCAAAGAAATCTTCTGCCGCCTGTTGTGATGCTAATGTAATCACCTGTCCATCGGCAGTGTATTGCGCATAAGAGGCTTCCTCACCGGCAATTATATCATAGTTCTCAAAACGATGTTCCGCTCCAAAAGCTACATTAAAGCCATTCATGATATCATCATAATATTTAGAAAGATCTAAATTGGTAGTGTTTTGAAGAAATGAGAACCCACCGGCGTCAAAAGTGGTTGGTGACGCATTTTGGCGCGATGCATTATAAGTATTACCAATGGTATATAAGAACGAATTCTTTCCATAGGTATTACTAAGATCCACATTCCAATCCCCTATCATACCCTTAATCCCTAATGACATGGATTGATCCTTGATATTAGAGTTAATCTCCGGTAAAAAACCATTAATATACGCTGGGGTATACGTTCTGCTCTGGTTTGGTAATCTGTAAAAACCAGCAGAATTACCTGTTCTGGAACTGATACCTGCAAAGGAATATAGCTCGGTACCATTGTCATCTAAAGGCAGTGAGAAATTAGCAAAAAACCGGCCGCCGCGCAACGCAGACTGCCCAACTCTCATATTAAAATCGCTGCGTTCTAAGCCTCGTGCTGCAAGTTCGGCTGCTGTATTGTCAGCAGAAAGTATAGGCTGTAAATCTGCCTTTGTAGTCGCACCTGCTGTATTAATACCTGCTGCATTCGCATATTGGAGTACGTCTGTAACATCATCATCCAGCAAAGCCGAGAGATCGGCACCATCTGCACTGGCAAATCGTTCTACAGTATTGTACAAATTGAATACATCTCCTTCCCATTCTTTCATTCGCCCATATTCCTCGCGAACATCAAAATCACCGGCAAAGGTTATAAAACCGTTATTATCACCAACCGGAATTCCATAACTGGCTGCAACATTGGTAGTTTCTCCATCAGAGCCACCGGTTTGATCATTGGAATTCTCAGAAAAATGAGCTCCTGTAGTAGTGGTTAACTGCAATTCATTAACCGTTCTGTTCAGGATAATGTTGATTACCCCGGCAATAGCATCTGAACCGTACTGGGCTGCTGCACCATCGCGCAATACTTCAATACGTTCAATGGCCGCTGCAGGGATCGCATTTAAATCGGTTCCTACACTTCCACGACCGAAAGTCCCATTCACATTTATTAAGGAAGAGGAATGGCGGCGTTTACCATTAATCAACACCAATACCTGATCCGGACCTAAACCACGCAATGATGCAGGATCTATATGATCTGTACCATCTGAAATTGTTTGGGTATTTGAAGTGAAAGACGGGGCAACATAATTAAGGATCTGGTTTAGGTTCACCTGAGGCGAAACACTGGTTAATTCCTTAACATCTATAACATCCACAGGAACCGTACTCTCGGTAGCAGTTCTGTTTGGATTACGGGATCCGGTAATTACGACTTCAGATAATTGCACCCCTTCTGTTAGGCTAATGGTAAGTGTAGTGCTGTTTACCAACACCTCTTTTGTTTGATACCCTATATAGGATACGACCAAACGGTCGCCCATGACTACGTCTATGGAAAAATTACCATCAAAATCGGTGGTAGTTCCCAAAGTAGTTCCTTTTTTTACAACGGAAGCACCGGGAAGCGGTGTGCCGTTTTCATCTTGAACATTACCAATAACCTGCTATTGAAGCAGACTAATAGCCCCGATAAAGAAAATTACAAATAGTAAGTAGTTTTTTTTCATAATGTGTTTTGTTTGAGTTCGTACTTCATAAGGTAGTGATTCTTGCCATCATTCTAGGGAAAGTTGCAATAAATCATCTTTAGCCACCTGATAATTAATCCACTATAATTGATGTTTGAGACCTTCCAACTATGTTGTATTTTTGATGAAACCCATATTACATGCAACACATTATTGATCGTTTTTTGCGATATGTTAAAATAGATACACAGAGTGATCCTGCTTCAGAAACTACCCCCAGTACGGACAAGCAATGGGTGCTGGCCAACCTACTTTTTGAAGAGCTTAAGAGTATAGGAATGAAGGAAGTAAGCATAGATGATAAAGGCTACATAATGGCTACATTGCCGGCTACGACCAAAAAAGAAGTCCCTATTATTGGTTTTATTTCCCATTACGATACTTCTCCTGATTTTTCGGGTACCCATGTGAAACCCAGAATCATTGAGAATTACGATGGAAAGGACATTATTTTGAATAAAGAAAAGGACATTGTGCTTTCCCCTGATTATTTTGAAGACCTACACATGTATGTAGGTGACACCCTAATAGTTACGGACGGGACTACCCTCCTTGGTGCAGATGACAAGGCCGGGATTACAGAGATTGTCAGCGCCATGGAATATCTTATAAAGCATCCCGAAATTGAACATGGAACTGTACGGGTTGGATTTACGCCAGATGAAGAAATAGGTCGTGGTGCCCATCATTTTGATGTTGAAAAATTTGGAGCAGCATGGGCCTACACTATGGATGGCAGTCAAATAGGAGAGTTAGAATATGAGAATTTTAATGCGGCAAGTGCCAAGATAACCGCTGTAGGTAAAAGCGTACATCCCGGTTATGCAAAAGGGAAAATGGTGAATGCGATAGGGATCATATCTGAAGTATTGAACAGACTTCCTAAAAATGAGGTGCCAGAACATACGTCAGACAGAGAGGGTTTTTTTCATGTGCATCATATGAAGGGAACTATTGAACATGCTGAACTAGAACTCATCATCAGAGATCACAACAAACAAGTATTTCTTGAAAGGAAACAATTTGTAGAGAATATTGTAAATGATTTAAATATCACCCATAAGCAGGCACTAAAAATAGAACTTAAAGATCAGTATTACAATATGCGCGAAAAGGTGGAACCGGCGTATCATATTGTTGAAATAGCAGAAGAAGCAATGAAATCATTAGGCATTACTCCAATAATTAAGCCTATTAGAGGTGGTACCGATGGTTCTCAACTGAGTTTTATGGGATTACCCTGCCCTAACATTTTTGCAGGTGGACATAATTTTCATGGAAAATATGAATATATACCAGTACAAAGTATGGCGAAAGCCACAGAAGTTATTATAAAGATTTGTGAACTAACAGCTAAAAAGTAGGTACATGTCATGTACAAATGAGCACCTTGAATCGTTCTATCAAAAAGCACATCCTTTTAGGGACGGGCTGCAGCTTCTCCGATCATTAGCCTTGCAAACGGAGCTACAAGAAACGATAAAGTGGAACTCCCCTGTATATACCATAGAAAATAAACATGTGCTCGGGATCATGGCTTTTAAATCCTATTTTGGCATCTGGTTCTTTCAGGGTGTTTTTCTGAAAGATCCTGATAAGGTTTTAGAAAATGCTCAGGATGGGAAAACCAAAGCCATGCGGCATTGGAAATTCAAATCTGCCGAGGAGATAGATGCTAAAAGAGTCTTGGCTTATTTTAATGAGGCCATTGAAAATCAAAAAAAAGGAATACGATTAATCCCGGAGAAATCAAAAGGCACTGTAATTCCGGTAATTTTAAAAAATACCTTTCAAAAAAACAAAAATCTTGAAGCTGCTTTTAACGCGTTTACCGGCTATAAGAAAAGAGAGTTCTGTGAATATATCGAGACGGCCAAACAAGAGAAGACCAGACAATCTCGACTCCAAAAAATTATCCCTTTAATTGAAAAGGGGATGGGCCTTAATGACAAATACCGAAAATAACCACTAATCTCAGAAAGACACCTAACGTAAAGGCATAAAAAAACACCGATGAAACATCGGTGTTTTTTTTTATGATCTCAGATCTAAACTATTTTTCCTTGACAGGAGCTGTTAATTTCTTGCTCATTTCCATGGAAATAGCCGTTCTGTCGAATTTTAGGCGACCTGCCATAGTTTCGATAATACACGTAAAGTCTTTGTCGTTCATATCCACAATTTTCCCGTGAAGGCCACTTTTCGTAATTATCTTATCTCCCTTCTTTAATGCCGAAGCAAATTTCTTCTCGTCTTTTTGACGTTTCATTTGAGGCCGGATCATAAAAAAATATGCCACCACAAAAATCAAAATCATTGGAAGGAATTGTCCTATATCACCCATAGTAATCTGTCTTCTTTTTAGTTATTATTTTACCGGACCTAAGGCAGTAGCTGCGGTTCCACTTTTTGGATTAACAAATGCCTTAATACGTAACACTTCAGATCCTTTTCCAGTGTTGGCAAATACGGTAATTGTTTTTGTTACCTGATTCTGTCCAGAGCCATTAAACTTAACCAATAATTCCCCAGACTCTCCTGGTGCAATTGGCTTATTTTTTGGATACTCAGGTATCGTACATCCACAGCTACTCGTAGCATTTGTTATAATTAAAGGAGCATTCCCTTCATTGGTGAATGTAAAAATTGTTTCCTGAGCGGCACCTTGCTCAATAGTTCCAAAATCGTGTTCCGATTTTGAAAAGGTCATAATTGGCAAGTTCTTTGCTGCTTCGTCTCTTTCTGCAGCTACTTCCACATTAGAAGCTTTAATTTTGCTAGAGGCGTTTTCTTTACACGAAACAAAAGCAACAAGTGCAATTGCTCCAAAGGCTATAAATACTTTTTTCATACAAGTAGATTTTAATATTTTGCTGCAAAATTAAGGAATATTTGGTTACAGAAGTCCCCTACCTGCTTTTTTAAGTTTTCCTTGTGCTTTATATTCCTTAACAAGCTTGTCTAATATTCCATTAATAAAGATGCTGCTTTTGGGAGTAGAATATTCCTTGGCAATCTCTAAATACTCGTTAATAGAAACTCGCTCGGGTATCGATGTAAAATGCAATAGTTCACAAATGGCCATTTTCAGTAAGATGGCATCTATATCCGCGATACGGTCCTTATCCCAATTTGGGGTCTTCCCTTGAATTTCATTTTCGAGCACGGTATTGTTTAACAAGGTTTTAGTGAGCAATTTATTTGCAAACTCCAGATCCTCCTCATCTTTCACTAATTGTGGAAGAAAAAAAGATTCTTCTTGACCTTCCTTTACGTTTTTAAATAGCTTAACAATGAAAGTATTGACTAATGGAATGTCATCTACCCAGGTAAGTTTGTCATCTTCAAAAAACTCATATAGTTTGTCATTGGGCGCTATAACTTCTCTAAAAAGATCGATGATCAAATTTTTATCTTCACCATAGGTGCTTCCTTCTTTCGCCATATAGCGGGTATACAACCTACTCTTTACAATTTCTTTGTAGACAATTTTAACGTAGTCTTCATTTAAATACCAGTCTTTAATTTTTCTTTTCTCAAGAACCTCTGTTAGCTGCGTATTAGAAACAATCTGCAAGAGTAATTTATTATTCAGAAACTTTTCCTTACTGGGAAAATTATCCGAATCTGACGCCATATACTTGGTGGTGTCGTGCTTAACATGGGCTCCGGCCATCGTGTGAAGCTCCCTTAAGAGGCTGAGCATAACTAAGAACAAATTATAGGTGTTGTCTATACTTACTTTTAAGAATTTCTCTTGTTTTTCAAGGGAATCGTCCTGAGACTGGGTAATTGCATATATGCATTGCATAACTTTAACCCGGAGTTGCCTTCTTGTAAGCATTTTAAAGAACTTTATTGAGGTGAATACAATAGTGCCGCAAAAATAACAATCTATTTCATATGACATCGAAATTCTTTCGCTTTATCTTATAAGTTTTATAACATTTGTTTTCTGTTGAATCTACTATCTTTGACCCGCCATAAGAAATAACTGGCATAGCCCGCCTCTAATGAAAGAACTAAAACATCTAAACAAATACTTCAAAAAATATTGGTTTAAGTTATTTCTGGGCATCATAATTACAATTATAGCGCGTGTCTTTCAACTGGTAATGCCCTCCTACGTAAAGAATTCAATAGAAGTGGTTGAAAAATACATGGCTGGAACCATGCCCGAGCTCGAGGCAAGAGCGCTTCTATTAGAATATATCCTCATTATTGTGGGTGCGGCCCTTCTTTCAGGATTTTTTACCTTTTTAATGAGACAAACCATCATTAATGTTTCCAGGTATATAGAATACGATCTCAAAAATGAAATTTTTAATCATTATCAGTTCCTGAACCTAAATTTTTACAAACGAAATCGTACCGGAGATTTAATGAATAGGATCAGTGAAGATGTCACCCAGGTTCGTTTATATGCCGGCCCGGCTATCATGTATGGAATTCAAACGCTCACTCTTTTTGTATGTCTAATCCCTTTGATGTTTATTAAGGCACCAACAATAGCTTTTTATTCTCTGTTACCTCTTCCCATACTGTCTATACTTATTTATCAGATCAGTAGAATTATCCACAAGCGGAGTACCCGGGTACAGGAATTTTTATCTACCCTTTCTACATTTGCTCAGGAGTCGTTCTCAGGAATTTCGGTGATTAAAGCCTATACCCTGGAACCTAAGGTAAATAAAGATGTACGGACCTTAGCGGTGGAAGGAAAAAACAGGAGTATGGATCTGGCAAAGGTAAATGCCTGGTTTTTTCCATTGATGATTCTTTTGATAGGAATCAGTAACATTTTTGTGATCTATGTCGGAGGCAAACAATACATAAATGGAGAAATAGCGTCTATTGGGACCATTGCTGAGTTTATCTTGTATGTTAATATGCTAACCTGGCCTGTAGCTATCGTTGGGTGGCTCACCTCCCTGGTGCAACGAGCTGAGGCTTCTCAAAAAAGAATTAATGAGTTCCTTAAAGAGCAGCCAGTAATTAAAAATGAGATTCAGGAAAAAACCCCAATTAATGGTAAAATAGTTTTTGACAAGGTAACATTTACCTATGAAGACACCCATATTACAGCTTTGAAGGACATCTCTTTCACCATTAACAAAGGGGAAACTGTTGCTATTATCGGGAAAACAGGATCTGGAAAATCTACCATCCTAGATCTCGTTACCCGGTTGTATGATGTTACCTCTGGAAATATCTTCATAGATGACATCCCCATTAAAAAAGTTAATCTGGAGAGTTTGAGAGGAGCTATTGGAGCAGTACCACAAGATGCCTTTTTATTTTCAGACACCATATCTAACAATATAAAGTTCGGAAAAGAAACGGCTACTCAGGAGGAAATAGTAGCGGTAGCTAAAAAAGCAGTCGTGCACAAAAATATTATGGGCTTTTCTAAAGAGTACAATACCATCCTGGGGGAACGTGGCATTACCCTTAGTGGAGGGCAAAAACAACGGGTTTCTATCGCCAGAGCCTTATTGAAAGACCCTGAGATATATCTTTTCGATGATTGCTTGTCTGCTGTAGACACTGAAACAGAAGAGGCGATACTAAACAATCTTAAAAAAGCCTCCAGAAACAGAACAACACTTATTGTAAGTCATCGGGTATCTTCCGCAAAAAATGCAGACAAAATTATTGTTTTAGACCATGGGCAGATTATTCAGGAAGGCACACATGAGATGCTTATTGAACAGGAAGGCTATTACAAGGAACTATACCAGCATCAGCTCTCAGCGAAAGAAAACTAGAAAAATGTTGCTGAATTAGGTTTTTTTTTACAATTTTGAGACTTAATAACTAACCAGCATACAAGAAATGGGCGACAAAGATTTAATGGATCAGGAAGAAATTTTCTCAAAAGTTTTAAGAGCAGGCAGGAGAACCTATTTTTTTGATGTACGAAGTACAAAAGCAGGAGATTACTATCTCACGGTAACGGAAAGCAAAAAATTTACACATGATGATGGCTCTTTTCATTATAAAAAACACAAAATATATCTGTATAAAGAAGACTTTCAGTCGTTCAGAGAAATTATGGAAGAAATGATGGATTATATCATTTCAGAAAAAGGACAGGAAGTAATCTCTGAAAGACACCAAAAAGATTTTAAAAAGGAAGAACCTTCTGAAAATAATGAAGAAACGCCACGAGATAATTTTACGGATGTGGATTTCGACGATATTTAAAAACTAATTTTAATTCAGATTAAGATATAATCAGACCTCCCAGCGGAGGTCTTTTTTATGGTAGTTATTTACACCATTAAATTGGATAAAAGTACTTTGGTCTTCCTCCCCTTATTCAGTAACTTTAGCCATAATAAAAATTGAATTTATGAAAAAATACGTATTGGCAATTGTGGCCGTGTATGCAGTAAATTGTTTAGCCCAAGAAAAAGTTGACCTAAGCTATTATCTTCCTCAAGAAGTTAACTACGACTCTAGTATTCCTACCCCATCGAGCATCATAGGCCATGAAGTAGGAGAATGGCATGTAACTCATGACAAGCTTATGTTTTATATGCAAACAATAGCCGATGCAAGTGATAGAATAACCATCGAAAATAGGGGAACCACATTTGAAGGCAGACCTATCCTATTACTTACTATCACCTCTCCTGAAAATCATGGGAAACTCGAAAAAATTAATAAAGATCATATTGCTTTAACAGAAGATGGAAGCACTTCTATGACGATAGAAGGAATGCCTATTGTTGTATACCAGGGATTCTCGGTTCATGGAAATGAACCTAGTGGGGCAAATGCTGGTTTGGCCTATGCATATTATCTGGCTGCTGCTCAAGGGCCCGAAATAGATGAGATATTAGACAAAACCATCATCCTAATGGACCCTTCATATAATCCGGACGGACTGCAGCGATTTGCCTATTGGGCCAATACAAACAAAAGTATCAACCTTAACTCAGATAATAATGAGCGAGAATATCATGAGGTGTGGCCAGGCGGAAGAACCAACCACTATTGGTTCGATATAAATCGAGACTGGTTACCTGTGCAATTACCAGAAAGCAGAGCGCGTATTAAAACATTTCATAAATGGTTGCCAAACATCCTTACAGATCACCATGAAATGGGCACAAATTCTACGTTCTTTTTTCAACCGGGAGAGCCTACCAGGGTGCATCCCCTCACGCCAAAATTAAATCAGGAATTAACTGCAGAAATAGGAAGCTACCATGCCAAGGCACTAGATAAGATTGGTTCTTTGTACTACTCGGAAGAAAACTATGATGATTATTACTACGGAAAGGGATCTACCTATCCTGACGTAATGGGTAGTATTGGTATCCTATTCGAACAAGCTAGTTCACGGGGACATGTGCAAGAAAGTGAAAACGGGCTGCTTACCTTTCCCTTTACCATTCGAAATCAGTTTACAACTGCCCTATCCACCATTGAGGCAGCTAAAAATATGCGAACCAAGATTTTGTCATACCAACGCAATTTTTATAACGATCTGCGAGACGAAGCGGCCAGGAGTAAAACCAAAGCCATTGTATTTGGGGATCATAAAGATGCCGCTAAAACATGGCATTTAGCTGAAATATTAAATCGTCAAAACATCAAATTCCACGAATTAAATCGGGATGCAACTATTGGAGGAACCAAATATAAAAAAGGGAGTAGTTATGTGGTACCTATGAATCAGAAAAATCATCGGCTTATAAAATCAATGTTTGAAAAACGAACAACCTTTGCCGATAGTTTGTTCTATGATATCTCTGCCTGGACTTTCCCGTTGGCCTTTGGATTAGATTACAATGAATTGCCCAGCTTATCAAATGCCGGACCCGAAGTAACCAATTTCAAGCCTTTAACAGGCACAGTAACGCAACAAAGTAGCTATGCCTATTTATTTGAATGGCATGAATATTACTCGCCTAAGGCACTAAATAAAATAGTTAATAAAGGAATCAGGGCCAAAGTAGCCCAGTACCCCTTTACAATGAATGGAACCACTTATGACTATGGGACGGTGATGATCCCGGTACAAAATCAGGAACTATCACCAGAAGAATTATACGAATTTCTAAAGAAAGTTGCCAAAGAGAGCTACCTAACTGTTACATCGGTTAATACAGGAGTTACACAGGGAATCGATTTAGGTAGTGGTGATTTTGAACCGGTAAAAAAACAAAAAGTGGCTATCCTTGTAGGAAATGGTATCAGATCTTATGATGCTGGTGAAATTTGGCATCTCTTTGATACCAGATACGACATAAAACTTACAAAAATAGACACCGAGTATTTCAGCAGAACCGATCTTAGTTCCTATACCGATCTCATTATTCCTAGTACTGGAAGAGGTGGATCATTAAGTGAAGCTGATGCCGATAAATTAAAGGATTGGGTAAAAGAGGGCGGCACATTAATTGGCTATAGAACCATGGCTAATTGGTTAGACAAACAAGAATTTATGGATCTTACATTTAAAAAAGATACGTTGGTTGCCAAAAACATTTCATTTGGCATGAAAAAAGATTTTCTTGGGGCACAGGTAACCGGAGGGGCTATTTTTGAAGCCAAAACAGACAGATCACATCCTATTAATTTTGGATATAAAAACAATACGTTGGCGCTTTTTAGAAATAGTAATATTTATTTGGAGGCAGAGAAAGACAGTTATAACAATCCGATTCAATACACGAATAATCCTTTGATGAGTGGCTATATTTCTGAAGAGAATCTAAACCTTATTAAAAATAGTGTACCTTTTAAAGTAAAACGATTAGGAAAAGGACGGGTAATTTTATTTACAGACAATACTAATTTTAGAGCATTTTGGTACGGAACCAATAAACTTCTTATGAATGCTATCTTTTTCGGACCTATGATGTAATAAAAATGAAGTCTTTTTAAAAACAAGATTTAATTTAATACTATTGAAAAAATGGCAAGAACACCAAGTAATATGCTTCCTTTGGGTACTCAGGCACCGAATTTTAGCTTGTTAGATACGGTTTCTGACCAAATGATGACTCTTTCGGGATTAAAAGGCGACAAAGGCACCTTGATAATGTTTATTTGCAATCACTGTCCGTTTGTAAAACATGTGAACACGCAAATAGCTCAATTAGCCCGAGAATACCAGGCACAGGGGATTAGCTTTGTTGCCATTTCTAGTAATGATGTGGTAAATTATCCACAAGATGCACCACATCTTATGAAGGAAACTGCCCTTATAGAAGCGTATACCTTCCCTTATTTATACGATAAAACCCAGGAAGTGGCACGTGCATACGATGCAGCATGTACCCCAGATTTTTATTTGTTTGATAAAGAATTGGCCCTGGTGTATCGAGGCCAATTAGATGATTCAAGGCCCGGAAATGGCATTCCTGTAACCGGTTCAGATCTGCGCCATGCTTTAGAGGCACTTCTTCAGGGAACACCAGTAAGTGAAGTACAAAAACCAAGTATTGGTTGTAATATAAAATGGATTCAGTAACAGGGATGCCTTCACAACTAACAGCTATTCACCTGGAAGAATTAACCCCAGAAACATTTCAAGGCTATTGCGACATAGGAAAACAGGCCTATAACGAACATTACTTACATCTTTGGCCCAACAGCGATCCAACGCCGTATTTTGAAAGCAGTTTTACGCAGGCTGTCATGGAGAACGAACACAAGAATCCTAATACGAGGCTTTGTATCATTAGAAAAGGATCTTTAGGGATAGGTATATTAAAACTTGTAATAGACATGGGTGTACATGTACACTCTTCAAAAATTTCGATGTTATTGGAAAAAATATATGTTCTGAATGAACATACCGGAAAAGGATGTGGCCTGAAAATATTAAAACTTGTAGAGGCTTACGCGAAAAGCCTTGGTAAGACCATTTTATGGCTCGATACTATGCAAAAAGGACGGGCTCATTCTTTTTATAAAAAACACGGATTTGGCATCGTACAGGAAAAAGAATTGCCGTTTAAGGAAAGTCTTCCCGAAGAAAGAGGCATGTTCACCCTTCTAAAGAAATTGTAGTTTACTAGGGTAATAAAATAGCACCTATTCCCAGTTCTCTCGCTCCAAGAGCAATTGAATATGTGCCAAATGATGATTGCCATGCCACGCGTAACGTCCAATATTTTCTTCCAGTGTTGTCTCTATATTTCCATCTGGATGTATAAACGTCCTTTGCAAACTTTGCGCAGATAACCCTCTTAACAAATACACCAATTTTGCGTGTACTGCGGTCAGATGATCCAGAGAAAGTTGAATAGGAGCCGAAACTGCATCGAACAGTTGAGCCCATTCTTTTTCCATGTAGGGTTTAATTATGGGGCGATCTTCGGTAAGTGCCCATTTAAAACGAATATAACTATGGTGATGGCTATCTGCCACATGGTGTATCACCTGTCTAACCGTCCAGCCCCCGGGACGATATGGAGTTTCTAATTGTTTCTCAGATAAATTGGCCACCATATCGGAAAGATTTACAGGTAATGCTTCTATCTCTGCAATCCAATCCTGAACAAGGAGATTGGTAATCTTTTGTGGTCTTGTAAAGTGACCTATTGGGTACCTTAGTTCCTCTAACTCATCTGGTCTCATAATATGAATTTAATTAACCATCCTGTAAGGTATAAAAACATATTGTGTTAGTTGCTACAATTTAAGGAGATTAGGCCTTTGCTCCCACATGTTAAAGCATTATGCCTGGATCATAGCGTGTAGCGCATAATGAAGGGTAGTTATTTTAGTGAAATATGATCTAAATAACGAAATTTTTTATTCTCAATTATTTCGCTTACCTTTGCGGCTTAATTAACAATTTATTTTTTATTATTATGAGTAAAGGAACAGTAAAATTCTTCAACGATTCTAAAGGCTACGGCTTTATAACTGAAGATGGTTCGCAAGAAGATCACTTTGTACACATTTCTGGCTTAATTGACGAAGTACGAGAAGGTGACGTTGTAGAATTTGAACTACAACAAGGAAAAAAAGGATTAAACGCCGTTAATGTGAAAGTATTAGATTAGGTAACAATTCCATTTTTTAGACATAACCCTGGCTATAAAGTCAGGGTTTTTTTTGTCCCATCATTTCAAAAAATACAGTTGTATATCTTGTTCAAATTTTAGTGAAAAGGCACGCAACATAAACCTTGTTTAATCCTCTTACTAGTAATCACCCCTTAACCCTTTAAATTAGGTCGTCTTATGAATACTTTTTTTTGGATACTAATCTTGTTGCTTCTAATTAATTTTATTCTTTTATTCCTTAGCACTACGTCCGATCAAAAGAACAACTAAATTAAAATACACCTTGCGGTAGGGTATTACGCACATCAGGTGTTATAGAATAAAAAAGACTATGTCCGTATTTTTTAGTATTTTACTATTCCTGATCGCACTTAATATGGTACTATTGCTTGTGTCTATCCTCGGAGCAAGCCGCAAATAACAGTATTGCAATAACATTAGTTATTGCAGGATATTTATTTGACATCCATTAACTCCACATCAAAAATAAGTGTAGCATCGGGTGGTATTACTCCACCAGCACCTGCACTTCCATAGGCTAAATGAGAAGGGATCACGAAGCGAGCCTTATCTCCCACCTTTAACAATCCAATACCTTCATCCCAACCGGGGATTACTTGCCCTACACCTAATTGCAATGATATGGGATCTTTTCTCTGGTAAGAAGAATCAAATACTTGTCCATTCACTAATGACCCTTCATAGTGGACAGAAACATTACTTCCTTTTGTGGCTTGTTTCCCTGCCCCTTTTTGAATCATTTTAAATCGAAGACCACTCTCGGTCTTATCAAAACCGGCAGCTATTTTTTGAAGTTCTGCCTCGGCTTGTTCTTTCTCTTGTGCCAACCGTTTTTCACGTGAGCCTTCAAAAGTTCTAAATGCCTCTACAGCATTCCATTTCTCTGCTTCCGCACCTACCCGTACAATCTCAATAGTTTCAATCCTATCTTCTTGTGCAATTGTATCTACCACTTCCTGCCCTTTTTCTACATGCCCAAAAACAGTATGCTTATTATCTAACCAGGGAGTTGCTATATGAGTAATAAAAAACTGACTTCCATTGGTGCCTGGTCCGGCGTTTGCCATAGATAATACACCTGGTCCTTCATGGGTTAGCTCGGGGTGAAACTCATCATCAAATTTATAGCCCGGATCTCCGGTACCTGTACCTAAAGGACACCCTCCCTGGATCATAAAATCGGGAATAACTCGGTGAAAAGCAAGACCATCGTAATATGGCGTTCCCTGCGGTTTTATCGAATTTTCCATATTTCCCTCAGCAAGAGCCACAAAATTCCCAACTGTACCGGGAGTTTTATCATGGGTTAGTTTAACAAGGATTTCTCCTTTGGTTGTATTGAATTTAGCGTAGATACCGTTTTGCATGACTTATTTTTATATAAGGGGCAAAGGTATAAAATTTCTTTAGGAACCACACCTGTTGGGCCATTGAAAAGGAGGCTAAACGACTCCTATTTTCCTTTTATTTTCTGGTCTGGGACCAACCCATAGGTATCTATAAGATAGATAAGGCTCGTCATTGCGGCCGCACCAAGTTCCAATTCGCGTTTGTTCACATGTTCAAAGGTGTCGTTCAAGGCATGATGGTGATCAAAATACCGTTGTGAATCTGGGCGTAAGCCAGCCAGTATCATTCCATCTTTCTTAAGAGGGCCAATGTCTGCGCCACCACCACCTTTGGTGAACTGATGAATTAAATATGGTTCAAACAGGGTTTTCCATCCTTGAATTTGTTCGAAATTTTCCTCTGAACAATCGATAGAAAAACCACGAGGCGTAAAACCACCAGCGTCACTTTCCAGCGCAAAAACATGATTCTCATTTTTTACACGCGCTTCTGCTGCATACTTTTTTCCTCCACGAAGACCATTTTCTTCATTCATGAACATTACTGCTCTAATTGTTCTTTTGGGTTTATACCCTATCACCTTAAGCAAGCGCAGTACTTCCATACTTTGAACACAACCCGCCCCATCGTCATGAGAACCATCTCCTAAATCCCAGGAGTCTAAATGACCTCCTACGACCATAATCTCCTCAGGATACGTAGTCCCCTTAATTTCCCCAATAACATTAAACGAAGGAACATCCTCTAACTGCTTACAATTCTGTTTAAAGTAGAACATAATGTTTGGATCCAATTGTAGTGTGGTGCTTAACAACTCAGCCGCATTAGTACTTATTGCTGCGGCCGGTATACGCTGGGAAACAGGCATTTCGCCATAGCTCATAGAACCTGTGTGGGGGTAATCGTCTAATCGCAGGTTCATAGAGCGCACAATAACACCTACCGCCCCGTATTTGGCGGCCTCTAACGCGCCACCATGTCGCTGATCTACGCAACCGCCATAGGCCTGAAACGTATTTAACAATGTGGCATCCATGGGGCGGTTATAAAATACTATTTTACCCTTAATCTTATCGCGTCCTAATTGTTCCAGATCCTGAATCCCCTTAACTTCTATTACATTTGCCTTAAGGCCTCCAGGTGGCGTTGCTACCGATCCCCCCAAGGCACAAATTGGAACATTATTGGTATAACCAGGCTTACTTTCGATGTAAGCAAATTCCGGAGTTCCCCGAACCCATTTAGGCACCATTACAGGTTGCAACCATACCCTATCCAAGCCCAAAGAATCTAATTGGGCCTTTGTGTAATTTACGGCCTGTTGTGCCTGTACCGATCCGGATAAACGCCCTCCAATTTGGTTGGATAAATAATTTAGCCAGTCGTATGCCTTCCCCTGTACCAATGCTGCATCGTAGATCTTTCGTATTTGGAGCTCATCTGTAGTTTGTGCAACAGCAGTGAAGGCTAAAAAATAGCATACTAATGTTATATTTTTCATAGTGTTTCGTTGTTTAACTGTTCTTTATATACTTCTATATTTTCTTTTATATTGTCGTCTAACTCTGGTTCTTTAATATCCTTATGTTTTTTTAGTCTCTCCAGTAAGGTTTTGGCTACCAGTATTCTGGCGACATTCTTGTTGTCTGCCGGAATTACGTACCACGGGGCATGGGGATGCGATGTACGGTTAATTGCTTCCTCATAACACTGCTGATAATCACCCCAAAGTTCCCTTTCTTTAAGATCCCCCGGTGAAAATTTCCAATTTTTATGAGCAAGCCGCAATCGTCTCAGTAAGCGCTGCCGTTGTTCTTCTTTTGAAAGATGTAAAAAAAACTTAAAAATAATGGTGCCATTTTGAGCCAGATGGCGTTCAAAATTATTGATCTGAGCAAAACGTTGATCCCAAAACGCCTCATTAACATCTTCAACCTCATTTATTCCAGGAATGTTCTCACCAAGAATATATTCCGGATGTACACGGGTTACCAGTACATTTTCATAATGCGTGCGATTAAATACTCCAAATTCTCCTTTTTTCGGTAGTGCCAGATAATGGCGCCAAATATAGTCATGGCTTCGCTCTAGATCTGTAGGCACTTTAAAACTATGCACCACCACCCCACTTGCATTGCAATCTTTAAAAACTTCACGAATTAAACTGTCTTTTCCTGAGGTATCCATTCCTTGCAAACAGATGAGTACGGCATATTTCCCATGCGCATATAACGTATTTTGAAAATCGCCGAGTTCTTTCCGTACGTCTTTCAAAGTATCTTTTAAATCCTTATTTGTACCTGATAAATCTTCCCTTGTTGAAATAGTTTTTAAAGAAATATTGGAGTCTATTCTATACGAATCGATATTGATGTTATTCATAGGTTGAATATAAAATAATTTGTCCTTGTATGGTAGTAGTGTTCAAAAATATCGTGTATTCCGGTCAAAAGATTGAATAATAGCCCTTAAAATCGGCAGTTTTCATCCATATATCGAGAATGTAAGGTGCACACCAAGATGAATCATACTTTTATAGTACCAAAATCTTACCTCTTTAATATCGAATGCTATGAAAGGACTTATCGTCAGCCTATTCTTATCCCTTTTATTTTGCTCGTTTACTTATCCAACAAGTACAGCTTGCGATTACGCGGGGTCTAACATAAGTTACATTCAATCGCAAACTCAAAAGGCTATTGAAGCCGAGAAAATAAACGTTTCACACTACTTCGCGTACAAAGCATTGAACGCAATTGAAAAATCAAAAGAACAATTTGAAGCTTGCGGTTGCGAACATGCAGAAAAAAGTATTTCAGAAAGTCTCGATAATTTAAAAAAAGCTACTAAAGTAACCTCTATCACTAGCACCAGGATTTTGTTGGAAAGAGCCCTCGAAAATACCATGGGGAGCTTAGAAGCCTTAGAAGAGCACGAAGAAACTCATATAAGTGATTATGCCACTGACGTCCTTACAATGAATACAACCGATGTTTACCCAAAGAATAAAGTAAAAAAGCCTATCGAAGGAAAAGTACTGGAGCAGAAAATTGATGCTGCTTTGATTAGTTATCAAAAGTCCTTAAACAAAGTGGTTGAAACCGTGAATTGTGCAGAGGCGCATGCATATGCCCTTAAAATATTTGAGCATTGTGAACTAGAACTACTAAAACCCAATTTAACAGCAGGGAAGCGTTATTATAACCTTCGTGCCAAGGAAATT
>CBDUCK010000019.1:0-21856 GCA_965365635.1 uncultured Muriicola sp. | reverse complement strand
AAAAACTTTCCAAGTAATAAGAAGAATATCAGTCCTGTGAGGCTGTCAAAAAAACCACTTCCCCATCCAAAAATAATTTCTGTCGTACTTCTGAGAAAGAGTACTAAAATACCCAGCGCAATGGGGACATCAATATTTAATAATCTGCTTCGCAGCCCTTTGTAGGCAGAAACAAGATACCCTTGTCCGGCGTAAAAAACCACCGGTAGCGAAAACGTAAACATCAACCACCGGAAGAGACCTTTATATTGTTCTAACCAAAATTCCTGAACCTCAAAATATTCGGGAAAGGAAAGAAACATTACATTACCAAAGGCGAAACCTGCAACCCCCAACTTGTTTAACGATATGTGCTCTGCATGGTTTAAAATGCGAACCATTTTTTTTGGAAAATCTACCAGTGAGAGATATATCCCAGAGTGCAATTGTCCCAGATTCTCCAGAATCCAGATACACGAACTACAATGTATGTTAGGGATGTATAGATTGATGATCTGAGTATGTCCATCATCGAATTCCAATAGTTTATCAGTTATCGATGGGGTGTCTAAAAAATCGTACTTACTGGTAATTGCATTTGGTGTACTCCCTGCTGCTGCTTGTAAGTCATAATAATAACTTAGATCATTGGCAGCAAAAATCTCGTAAACGGTTTTACACCCATTGCAGCAAAATAGTTTGTCATCGTACGTAATGTGATCCTCATCACAATCATCTCCACAATGGAAGCAAGAAGTGTTATCCATACATTTGCATTATACCCGATGACAAAAGTGCAACTCTAATGTATCAGAAAATATGATATTTGTCAAGTTTATATGAGCGACAGCTATGTTTTAGTAGTTAATCTATACAGGAATAGGAGACGGTATTGCATGTTGTGTAAAGATGAAATTTAATCAGAAGAAACAACTTGATTTTTTTTTGGGAGGTTGGGAATGTATTGAACCATATAATCAGTGCGATTTTTATTCTTGAAAATACATGGAGATTTATCAAAATACTTGTAATTTAGAGGGTACAAATTAGATTCTATGGATGCCAGATGTGAGAATTGTATTATCCGTCAATTTAACTCCTTACGTGCCATGAGCAAGGAAGAGTTAAAGAAAGTGTCGGACTCCAAGGTTACCAAAACAATAAAAAAGGGAGAATCTATTTTTGAGGAGGGAGATAAATTGAATGGAGTATTCTGTGTGCGAGAAGGTGTTTCTAAACTATCGAAGCTGAGTGCCAATGGGAAGGACCAGATCGTTAGACTGGCAAGTAAAGGAGAAGTTATGGGGCAGCGGTCCGTAATTGTCGAAGAGATATCTAATTTAAGTGCTGTGGCGGTTAGTGATATGGAAGTATGTTTTATTCCTAAAGAAGGAATCGTTGATACGTTACAAAGTAATCCAAATTTTACGGTAGAAGTTCTGCGACATATGGCACATGATCTTCGTGAGGCAGATGATGTTATAGTTAATATGTCTCAAAAAACAGTAAAACAACGTGTTGCCGAAGCTTTTCTTTACCTTAAGAACAACTTTGGCGAAGATAAAGAGGGGTATTTAATTGTTACTTTGTCCAGGGAAGACATTGCGAATGTGGTGGGCACTGCTACTGAATCTTGTATCCGGATCATATCGGAGTTTAAAAAGAATAATTACATAAAAACATCGGGCAAAAAGATTGCGGTTGTGGATGATAAAAAATTACGCGATCTGGTAGAAGGGTTTTAGTTTTTTGACTTTTCAGTATATTAATTACTTCAGTATCTTCCCGCAAAACACACCTTGCTCAGAATAATTTTCTCAACACATACGGCATTTAACATTCTAACCAATCTGCGATTCTACTATGACTCAGTAAAGGGTCTTTAAGTCACAGAACGGTAGTGCTGCATAACAACAAAACAATCCTTACATGTAGCATAGGTTTTCCAGGAACTCTTAAAACCTGATAAAAATCATTGTTTAGAGGGTCTTCTAAAATTACTTTTATCACTTAGAATTTTAGAAATATCCCATGAAAAACATATTAATACCTACCGATTTTTCTGAAAATTCATGGAATGCTATCCGGTATGCGTTAGAATTATATAAAGCAGAAAACTGTACTTTTCATATTTTGAATACCTATACCCCAGTAATTCCAAGTAACCGCTTTATGGCATCCAGTATTCAGCCGGGATTATTAGAATCCGGGGGAATGGAAAATTCAAAGAAAGGGCTGTCGGATACATTGAAACGCATTAAGAGTACCTATCAAAAAAATAACCTTCATGAATTTAAAACCATTTCATCTTTTAGTTTATTGGTAGATGAGATTAAAGACATCATAGAAAAGGAGGCCATAGATTTACTAATTACCGGGACCAAGGGGGCTTCTGGCGTAGAGGAGGTCTTTATGGGAAGTAATACAGTTCGTATTATTAAGGCGATTAGAAATTGTCCTGTTCTCACTATTCCTCAACATTTTGAATACGTTCAACCCAAAGAGATCGTATTTGCAACAGATTTTAAAAGGTATTACAGTGTTTCGGAATTGGCTCCTTTAATGGAGTTGGCTAAAAATTTTAAGGCTACTATCCGCATTGTATATGTTCAGAATGAAATTAGGGCTTTAACAGAGATTCAGCAGTTTAACCTGAATATGTTACGGAAGTATTTCCAAAAGCTGGAGTTTTATGTTCACACTGTCTCAGAACGAAGTTCGGTTTCCAATACGCTGGAAATATTTGCAGAGGAATTGGAAATTCATCTTCTTGCCATGCTAAATTATCAGCATAGCTATATGGAACGCATTACAAGAGAACCCGTAGTGAAACGAATGGCATTTCATACACATGTTCCATTATTGGTTATCCCTGAATTAGGAATGAATACGCCTTCCAATGTTAAATTGGAGCATGGAATTCTTTTAGAAAAGAAATAGGAAATTCTTCCGGGACACCTTTGTGAAAATATAAAAAAGCAGCGATATTAATTCTTGCCCTTTTACTATTAGAATTTTCAGTATCAGCTATTTTAGTTTGGCGTACCCAGGTTCCAGAATTGCAATTCGGCCGGGATTTGTTTAGCTCTTCCTGCCTCGAATGGATTGAACTCATTTTCAACAAACAGATACCATGCGCTGGAGGAAATAGCCGGAGCAATATCTGTATGATCCCACAAGAATACCGCACCAAAATTGGTTCCAAAATTAGTGGTGTAGGGTATGCCAGTGGCATTTTCGGCCATACTACTTTTTATAAATGACTTTTGTAGGTTCGATAGTATTGCTGCTGATTCTTGCTCGTTTCCGGCAACCTGGTAGGCCAATGCCATTTGAGCAGTACCTTCTAACCAAACCACATCTTTATCTTCATCAAAACAGTAGCCCGAAATGGTTTGGCCATTGGTTGTTGAGGTTTTGGAAGTTAAAAAACGGGTTGCACTAGAAAGGGTTTCAACAGGGAAAGATTCAAAAATAAGAGATCCTAAACTGTGTAAGTCGAGTGCGTTATTATAAGCCGGATTTTCAGTTTTAGTAATTAAAACAAGTTCATCCCAGTCCCAACGTTGTTCTTTTAAATACATCAAAATACCTTCGTGAAAATTGTCAAAACCCTTTACGGCATTAAAGGCTGTAATGATTCCTTCCGTTACCTTAGGAATCATGGTACCATCCTCATTAATACCTCCTCTAAGACCTCCGTCTTCATCTTGTAGCGAACGTAACCAGTTTTCTAGCTCAGAAGCTAAAATTTCATACTTCTGCGAATTGGTTTTTTCATGGTAATTATGAATGGCAAGGAGTAACCAGGCATTATCTCCCATCCAGGTGCGCGATCCGTTATCGCCTGAGGTGTTTCTGTATTGAAAGAAGCCACCATTATTCTGATAAAATTCTGTTTCCAGACGTTGATTAAAATAATCTAAGATCATTTCTGCTTTTTCAAAATCTCCTTCCGAAATAAATAGTAAAGCAGCGAGCGCATTGTCATATAGCGAGACAAAATCTGTAAACTCAGCACTTTCTACCAACCCATTAGATAGCTGCATATGGGTTATCCAGGTGTAAATTTCTGATGTAGCAGGAGAAACATCCGTTTCTGGCTGGTTTTCTGGTAGAATAGCAATTTCCTGAGTAATAGGTATTGGTTGTTCGTAAATTACGGTAGATTCTTCCATACAAGAAGAAAGGAAAGACACAAGTACCAATAGCATAAGGGACTTTGTATTCATAGTAGGTTAATTTTTTTGATTTTTGGGGTAAAAAATCTACTCTAAAGTACTAAGGATAGACATTGCAGGCATTGTTTTACGTGTAAGTACAGAGCATTTCCGTTGAAAGGGTGCGGTTAAATCGGTTTATCCCTAAAATGTGTGTATCATCCAAATCTTACAAAAACGGGTAAGGGAAGAAATTGTGTAGTTCATCGATTTTTTTCCATTCCTAAACACGTGTAGAAAATTGATTCTGTGGCTCTTGCAGCGGTTTTTTATTAAAACCACATTGTGGATTTGCCCTGTTTCTCCTTTGTATTTCAATTTTAATCTTATCCGTATGGTTATGAGGAAACCATCAAAATCCTTCGTATATTTGCCTTGTTGTGTTGGGTCTCAATGTTTGTTGAGACCAGGTTATGGATACTAAGAGTTATTTAGTTCCAGCCAATGAAAGGCTTTCCAAAATTGGGAGGCTTTTTTCTTTTGAAAACACAATAGAATTTTAGGATACCACCTAAAATTAATTGGGTAATATCTTATTATTCTTACCAGGAGAAATTTTAAAGAACCTTTTAATTGTCGTATTTTTAGGCTACAAATCTAATCGCAATTTCACATGCCACTTTATCATAGTTTAGGTAAGATACCTCACAAAAGACATACTGTATTTAAGAAACCAGATGGCACTTTATATTACGAACAACTCTTTGGAACAATAGGTTTTGATGGGATGTCTTCTTTAATGTATCATGAGCATAGACCCACCATGGTAAAGGAGATCCTGAAAACAGAAGATATATCCCCGAAAGCGGCGGTAGAATATCATATAAAATCGAGGTTGTTAAAGGGTTTGGAAGTAGCCCCGGAAGATGATTATTTGGAAAGCAGGAAGGTGGTACTTTTTAATAGCGATGTTCATATTGGGTTGGCTGCTCCCAAAAAATCTATGAAAGATTATTTTTATAAGAATGCTGATGCCGATGAACTGTTATTTATACATAAGGGCTCTGGGGTACTTAAGACCCTCCTCGGGGAAATCCCCTTTGAATACGGAGACTATATTTTGATTCCAAGGGGGATAATTTACCAAATTGAATTTGAAACTGAAGAGAATCGTTTATTAATAACCGAATCCTATGCGCCTATCTATACCCCAAAACGCTATAGAAACTGGTTCGGACAACATTTAGAACACGCTCCTTTCTGTGAACGCGATTTTAAATTGCCCAGAAACCTGAAAACCCATAATGAAATGGGTGAATTTTTGATCAAGGTAAAAAAACAAGGGCATTTGCATCATATACAATATGCGTCGCATCCTTTCGACGTTGTAGGCTGGGATGGGTATAACTATCCGTATGCTTTTTCTATACACGATTTTGAACCCATAACCGGAAGAGTACATCAACCACCACCAGTGCATCAAACATTTGAGACCAGCGCCTTTGTGATTTGCTCTTTCTGCCCAAGGTTGTACGATTATCACCCGGAGGCTATCCCTGCCCCTTATAATCATTCCAATATAGATTCTGATGAGGTGCTGTATTATGTGGATGGGGATTTTATGAGTCGAAAGAATATAGATCAGGGGTATATCTCACTACATCCTGCCGGAATTCCTCACGGACCACATCCGGGAACATATGAGGCAAGTATAGGTAAGCATAAGACCGAAGAATTAGCTGTAATGATAGACACGTTTAAACCTTTGCAGCTAACAAAAACCGCCTTGGAATTAGATGATGGTACGTATTATCAATCCTGGTTAGAGTAAGGACACTTTTTGCATAATAAAGTGCAGGAGACTTGCGGCTAGTTTGGCCGTTTGGTCTGCCTTGTCGTATTTCGGATTTAGTTCTGCCACATCTGCACTTACCAATTTGTTGGAATCAATAATTCGGCGTAAACAGTCCAAAACCAGATCAGGGGTATATCCCATAGGAGACGCCGCACTTACTCCAGGAGCGAAGGCAGAAGAAAAACCATCAAGATCTATTGTAACATACACCTTGTCTACTTTCGCTAAGAAAGCTTCCAACGTATCTGCCACTTTCTGAAAATGGGACCAGCAAAAAAACCTTTTTTCTAAATAGGAAACTTCCAAATTGTTTGCTGTGGAGTAGAGTGTTTTGGAATTGGCTTCTTGCCGAATTCCTAGACACAGATAACGAAAGGGGCTATTTTCCTTCTTGCAATCCTCAGCAATCTGATAGAAAGGAGTTCCTGAATTATTTCCATGAGCGGAATTTCGAAGATCAAAATGCGCATCAAAATTTATAATCCCAATGATAATGCCTGGGGTAAAATGAGCCCGGAGTCCTGCATAATGACCGTATGCAATATCGTGCCCGCCACCCAGTAAAAGAGGAAAAGTGCCTTGTTGCAGCAATTGGGTTACTTTTTTTGCCAACTCTTTTTGGGAAGCTTCCATATCCTTATCAGGGCAGGTAACATCTCCAATATCCCAAAAATCTGTTTTTGTGTCTAAATGATTGGCTAATTTGCCAAGTTGTGTGCGTATGGCATTGGGTCCGTCTACAGCCCCAACTCTACCATGATTTCTTCTGACACCCTCGTCACAGGCATACCCCAAAAGTGCAAATACTTTGTTTTTACCCTTTGTGCTCACGGTTTCATCTGCAGGTACGCAAACTACTTTTTCATGTAAATAGAGCTCCTCACCAGAGGTGCGTCCGGTCCATTTAGTGGAATCTGGTTTTTTGTAATTGTGCTGCATAGCTATATCGAATGATGCCAGTATAGTTTTCTGTTTTTAGCCCTTTTTAAAAAGCCCTTCCAATAACTCTTCTGCTACCATATTTGGGAGGGTAACTTGTAACGTGGGTGATCTTTTCATTTCTCGTTTTATAGCAAATAAGGCTTCGTCATTTCTGGCCCAACTTCTTCTTGCGATACCATTATTTACGTCATAAAACAACATATTTTTAATTCGTTTCTCAGCTTCCTCTGAACCATCTATTACCATGCCAAAACCACCGTTAATTACTTCACCCCAGCCCACGCCTCCACCATTGTGAATAGAAACCCAGGAGGCGCCTCTAAAACTATCACCTATAACATTATGTATAGCCATATCGGCGGTAAATTTACTCCCGTCATAAATATTGCTGGTTTCTCTAAAAGGGGAATCGGTTCCGCTTACATCATGGTGATCGCGACCCAGGACAATTGGTGCTAAAATTTCGCTATTCTCTATGGCCTCATTAAAAGCAATAGCTATAGCCGTTCTTCCTTCTGCATCCGCATATAAAATCCTGGCTTGGGAACCCACCACCAATTGATTGCGCTCCGCTTCAGTAATCCATGTAATGTTATCCTGCATTTGTTGTTGAATTTCTTCGGGAGCATTCGCTTTAATTTGTTTCATTACACGTAATGCAATAGCATCTGTTTTTCGAAGATCTTCCGGATCCCCGGAGGTACAAACCCATCGGAAAGGGCCAAATCCATAATCAAAACAAAGCGGTCCAAGGATATCCTGAACATAGGAAGGATATCTGAAATCTATGTTGTTTTTTGCCATAATGTCGGCTCCGGCCTTCGAAGCCTCCAATAAAAAGGCATTTCCATAATCGAAAAAATAAGTTCCCTTTTCAGTATGCCTGTTGATAGCAGCTACCTGTCTTCTGAGAGATTCCCGGACTTTTTCTTTAAACAATATGGGGTCTTCAACCATCATAGTATTTGCATTTTCAAAAGATACCCCTGCCGGGTAGTAACCACCCGCCCATGGATTATGCAGGGAAGTCTGATCAGATCCCAGGCTTATGAACACTTCTTCCTCATAAAAACGTTCCCATACCTCAACCACATTTCCAATAAAAGCCAGGGAAATAGTTTCCCGATTAGCCATAGCTTTTTTAGTGCGAGTTACAAGGTCATCCATAGAGCAAATAAGCTCGTCTACCCACCCTTGTTCGTGTCTTTTTCTAGCAGCAGCAGGGTTTACCTCTGCACAAACGGTAATACAGCCAGCAATAGTTCCTGCCTTGGGTTGTGCACCGCTCATCCCTCCAAGTCCAGAGGTTAAAAACAGTTTGCCTTCAGAGGACGCACCATGTTTTAAAACTTTTCGAAAAGCATTCATTACCGTGATGGCAGTACCGTGCACTATTCCCTGGGGGCCTATATACATATAGGATCCGGCGGTCATTTGACCATATTGGGTTACCCCCAAAGCATTGTATTTTTCCCAATCATCTGGTTTGGAATAGTTCGGGATCATCATTCCATTGGTGATTACAACTCTGGGGGCTTCTTTACTTGAAGGAAATAACCCCATTGGGTGTCCGGAATACATGTGCAATGTCTGTTCGTCCGTCATAGTTGCCAGATATTGCATGGTCAGCAGGTACTGGGCCCAATTCTGAAAAACTGCTCCATTACCACCATAGGTGATTAATTCTTCAGGATGCTGTGCTACCTTGGGGTCCAGATTATTTTGGATCATAAGCATTATGGCGGCTGCCGTTGTTGAATGCGCCGGGTATTCTTTTATAGGCCTGGCATACATGTCATAAGAAGGCTTAAAGCGGAACATATATATTCTGCCATAGTGTTCTAATTCATTCGCAAATTCATGAGAAAGCTCTGCATGCCAGTCCGAAGGAAAATATCGTAGCGCATTCCGTATCGCCAATTTCTTTTCCTCAAGACTCAGGATTTGTTTGCGATTGGGAGCATGGGTAGCATCTTCTCGATATACAGGTTTTGAAGGTAATTTTGATGGAATTCCCTCCAGTATCTGGGATCTAAAATCTAGTTGAGTGATGTGTTCCATTCTTAAATTAATTTGATGCTGAATAAATGAGTCTCCCTGCTTTCCAAACCATATCGGGTTTCAGAGACCCCTGATGATAGAGTATTTCTCTAAAATCTTCGGTTTTAAATGCGATGAGGTCGGCCAGGTATCCTTTGGAGAGGATGCCCCGATCCTTTAAGCCCAATGCTGCCGCTGCCCTAACCGTAATTCCGGAAAGCACCTCTGCATTGGTCAATTTTTCAAAAGCCCCTAAGATAGCAGCCTGACTAAGTAAGTCACCCATTGGGGCCGAACCGGGATTGTGGTCACTTGCAATGGCAAGTGAAGCTCCGGCGTCTAAAAGTTTTCGTGCAGGCGCAAAACTGCAGCCCAGTCCTAACGTTGCTCCTGGTAATGCCATGGCAATTACGTTGCTTTTGGCTAACATTGCTATTTCTTTATCAGAACTCGCTTCCAGATGATCTGCACTTAGTGCGCCACACTGAACCGCTATTTCGGTGCCGCCTACACTAAATTGATCGGCATGAACAGTAATATCAAAACCAAGTTCCTTAGCCTTTTTAAAATAAGGAGCAATGGTATCTTTTGTAAAAGCACCTTGTTCAATAAATGCGTCTATGCGATTGGACAATCCCTTTTTCTTGATTACCGGAAGTAATTCTGAGGCTATTTCATTTAAATATTCCTCATGAGTACCAGCATAGTCTTTTGGTAACATATGTGCAGCAAGACAAGTGCTAATAAGATCTATAGGTAGTTTTTTATTTGCTTTATCTATGGCGCTCAACATCTTTAGTTCTTCTTCAACGGTTAGGCCATAACCACTTTTTACTTCCAAGGTTGTAGTACCTTGTTGCGCATGTTTTGTGGCTCTTTGAATAATCCCATTTATCAATTCCAATTCAGTAGCATTCCTGGTGTGTGTTACGGTATCCCAGATACCTCCTCCTGCCTTTGCAATTTCCAGATAGGTCTTACCTGCATTTCGCAGGGAATAATCGGATGCTCTGGATCCGCTAAAACAAATATGAGTATGTGCGTCTATAAACCCCGGCATTGCTATCATGGGTCCTTCCAGGGGTATTATTTGGGCATTTAGCGCAATGGCTTTTTCTAATAGTTGATCGTGTGGGCCTACAGAATCAATTAAATGATCCGCTAACAAGACACCTCCATTCTCAATCATTTTTAGGGAACTATCATGTAAAGAACCCCTAAGAGGAAGGTCTTCAAAGGTTAGCAATTGTGTAAACGGACCTATATATGTATATGATTTCATTGTCATTAATATACCTCAAATTCTTCAGAGAAGGGAGTTTTCAAAGAAAGACCTTTATTGTTGCTCACTTTTATTACTACATCAATAATCGTTTTATTCTGTATCATGCGGATGCCTTCTTCAATATCATCCGAAAAAACACGGTCCTGTGTTGCAAAGGAAACTTTTTTCCGAACGGCTCTGTGAACTTCATCCAGGAGAACACCAGATTTCATGGGTTTCCTAAATTCAAAAGCCTGGGCAGCTGTTAGTAACTCTATGGCCAATATTTTTTCTACATTTTCCAATACCTGAATCGCTTTTCTACCCGAGATAGACCCCATGCTTACATGGTCTTCCTGTCCCAAAGAAGTGGGAATACTATCGGCACTCGATGGAAAGCAGAGTCCTTTGTTTTCACTTGCCAGAGCAGCAGTGGTGTACTGAAGTATCATATACCCAGAGTTAATCCCTGTTTGATCCATCAATAATTTAGGAACCCCGGGACTATTCCCCTCTAGAGCCAAGTAAATTCTCCGATCTGAAATACTACCAATTTCTGATGCTGCTAAACAGGCGTAATCCAATGCCATGGCAAGTGGCTGGCCATGAAAATTACCCCCGCTAATTGTAAGGTCTTTATGGATGATCAGTGGGTTATCTGTGACTGAATTTAGTTCAACTTCCACTAATTCTTTCAGATGTAACCAGGCATTTCTGGAGGCACCATGTACCTGAGGCATACATCGCAGCGAATACGGATCTTGTACGCGATCACAGTCTATATGCGCTTCCATAATCTCGGAGCCTTCTAGTAACGATTTTATTCTATGGGCCACATGAATGGTTCCTTTATAAGGGCGTAAATTGTGCAGCTCAGCATAAAAAGGCTTAATAGAACCTTGTAGTCCTTCTACCATCATGGCTCCAATGATATCTGCCTGTGTTAGGCAGTTATGAAATTTTTCTATCGCTACCACGGCGTGCGCTGCAATAAACTGAGTGCCATTTATTAAAGCCAACCCTTCTTTAGGTCCAAGTTCTATAGCTTGCAACCCTGTTTTCTGAAAAAATTCAGTTGTAGGCATCAGTTCGTTTTGATACCATACTTTTCCGAGGCCAATTAATGGAAGAAATAAATGAGATAATGGTGCAAGATCTCCCGATGCCCCAACAGATCCCTGAGATGGTACTATTGGGATGACATCATTGTTAATATGCCATAAAATACGCTCCAGGGTATTTTCTGATATTCCTGAATATCCTTTTGCCAATGAATGTATTTTAAGAACCAGCATAAGCTTTGCAAGTTCTTTCTTAATGGGCTCACCTACGCCCACACTGTGACTTTGTAAAATATTTTCTTGCAGTAGCCGCGTCTCATCTTTAGATATTTTGGTGGTACAAAGAGGGCCAAACCCTGTATTAATGCCATAAACTATATGCCCGTCTTCTACAATATCGGCAACTACCCCCGCACTAGTTCTAACATTAATCCTGGTGTTTTCAGATAATTTTCCTTCACAACTTCCCCTTGCTATAGATAATGCCAAGCTCGCGGTTAACTGATCTTCACCGTACTTAAAATTGGTTTGCCCTGTGCTCATAAGCAGTGTTTTGTTTCCTATAAAATTATTGATTATGTTTAATAATTAATAATACTATTTTACTCAATAAGTAATAACTATGGGTTATCAGTTAGAATTACGGCATTTTCGTTATTTCTTGGCAGTGGCAGAAGAATTAAACTTTAGAAAGGCCTCCGAAAAACTATTTATTTCTCAACCGGGTTTAAGTAGACAGATAAAGCAGATGGAGGAAATTTTAGATACCCAGCTATTTATTAGGAATAAGAGAAATGTACACCTTACTCCTGGTGGGGCTTATCTTAGAGGGGAAATAGAATTTATTCTGAACCACCTGGAATGGACCCAAAAACAGGTTCGATTAATAACTTCGGGCTCCTCAGGGGAGATCCGAATTGGATTTCTGGGTTCGGCCATGCAGAATGTAATTCCTCAGTTGCTCCTGCAACTCAAAGACCAATATCCCAACATTAAAACAAGTCTGGAAGAAGTATCTAACCATGCACAGGTTAATGCGATTCTCAAAGACAAATTAGATCTTGGCTTTGTAAGATTGGCCCGTGTGCCCAAAGGATTGCATCTTCACCCGGTTTTTAAGGACACCTTTTCCTTAGTGCTCCCCACAGATCATCCGGTTCTTTCGAAGGGATTTAAAAGTGTTAAGCAATTGGCTTTAGAACCGTTTATTCTCTTTTCCCAGGATTACAGCCCATTGTATTACGATACTGTTATGAGCATTTGTGAGGACGCCGGATTCACTCCCGAAGTTTCACATAAATCGGTACATGCGCAAACTATTTTTAAACTGGTAGAGAGTAATTTAGGAGTGGCGATCATCCCAACCTCCTTACAACATGGATTTCTAATGAAAGTACGGTTTATTGAGCTTATAAAAATTCCACAACGAGCCATCCTATCCGTCGTATGGAAAGAAGACAATCGCAATAGAGCGCTGCAACATTGTATTGATCTTCTGCAGCAAACACAGCTGGCAGAAAAAAGATCCTAAAGATGTATCTTTATCACCTTCTAAATGTAATTAATGATTTTTGATCTTATAAAAAATAGACGCTCCGTTTTTCCTGCGCAATACAATTCAAAACCAATTGCAAAGTCGGATATACTTAAAATATTGGAGGCAGGCAATTGGGCCCCAACCCATAAAAAGACAGAACCCTGGAGGTTTAAAGTATTGCTGGGTGAATCCAAAGAGAAACTAGGCCTCTTTTTATCTTATAAATACATGGATACTGAGAAAAAGCCTAAGGAGATAAAAACAAGAAAACTGATTGAAAACCCTAAAAGATCAGCCGCAGTCATTGCTATTTGCATGCAGCGCGATCCTAAAGAAAGTCTTCCTGAGTGGGAAGAGGTAGCCGCTACTGCAATGGCAGTTCAGAATATGTGGTTGTGTTGTACAGAATTAGGAATTGGGGCCTACTGGAGTTCGCCAGGGTTGGTAACATATATGGATGAGTTTTTTGATTTACAACAAGGGGAAAGATGTCTTGGATTCTTCTATATGGGATATTATGACCAGTCCTTAGAGAAAGGAATCCGAACACCTATTTCCGATAAAACAGTTTGGTCGGAATAAAAGGATCTGGCAACCTAATTAATTGAAATAAGGGAATAATCCTGTTCTAAACTCCCAGGCTTTTGAAATAAAAAGACCAAAATAAATTACTGCCACCAGAAACTTTAAAAAGGTACCTGTTAGAAATCCGATGAAGGAACCGAACGCTGCTTTTAGGGCAGACTTTTGATCCGATTTATTTAATAGCTCTCCTACAAAAGCACCCACAAAGGGCCATATTACAATGCCAAAAAGGCCTAATATTGGAAACAGAATAGCAACAACAAGTCCTGCCATGGTGCCTATCATGCCAGCTCTGCTACCGCCAAATTTTCGGGTACCCATTGCCGGGATAAGGTAATCCATGGTAAATACAATGAGTGCTACTACCAAAGTAATTCCAAGAAACCACCAGTCGTTGGGAACCGCATTTGTAAGAATCAACATTAGCAACCCCAACCAACTGATGGGTGGGCCCGGAAGCACCGGCAAAAAGCTTCCCAGAATACCTGTAAGCATCAATACTAAACCTATAAAAAGTAATACGATATCCATCTACGATAT
Source organism: uncultured Muriicola sp. (assembly GCA_965365635.1). Classification (GTDB taxonomy): domain Bacteria; phylum Bacteroidota; class Bacteroidia; order Flavobacteriales; family Flavobacteriaceae; genus Muriicola. The sequence goes on along the minus strand of CBDUCK010000019.1, from coordinate 7,893 downwards.
TTGCTATAGGACTAAATTACGTCAGAATTGTTACATGACTCCTATAAAGGAAGATGAAATCAGGCGGAGACACGGGCGGTATTGCCTAAAATTATTGTAATTTTCCAACCAGAAATTACCTTGTATGCGAGCCTTGGGATGTGCATTTTGTCTGTTTCTTTTGGTTTCCTGTGACTGGTTACCTTCAAAAGAAGCAAGGACCCAGAAAATAGTGGAAAATGAACTGCGTAGTATCGATTGGAACGACGTAGATCAATACCCCTTATTTGATTCCTGTGATGAAATAGCACCAAAGCAAGAGCAAAAAACCTGTTTTGAAAGTACTTTGTTGCAGAATTTGGCCATGACAATACAAGACGTTGATTTTGTTTTAAACAAGGAGATTCAGACAACACTCTATGTGGATTTCCTGGTAGATGCTAATGGAGAAATATCGATACTGGAAATAGATAGAGATAGCCTGCTGGATGAACAACTACCAGAATTTTATGGGATTATCACTCAAGGTCTGAATAGTTTGCCGAAGCCAGCGCCTGCATTAAAAAGAGGCATTCCGGTTAGGACACGGTTTAGACTACCCTTACAACTCACAACTAAATAATAGCATACGTTGAGCACAGAAAAAATCATTATGGGAATAGATCCGGGTACAACGATCATGGGCTTTGGTATCATTAAAGTAACCGGGAAGACCATGTCTTTTGTTCAAATGAATGAATTACTTCTGAAAAAGTATACGGATCCATATACAAAACTCAAGCATATCTACGAACGAACCATGACACTACTAGATACCTATCACCCGGATGAAATTGCCATAGAGGCACCTTTTTTTGGAAAGAATGTACAGTCTATGCTCAAATTGGGTCGCGCCCAGGGAGTAGCCATGGCAGCCGGACTTAGCAGGCAAATACCTATTACAGAATACTTCCCAAAAAAGATAAAAATGGCCATTACGGGAAATGGAAATGCCAGTAAAGAACAGGTAGCCAAAATGCTTCAAAGTATACTCAATTTAAAAACCCTCCCAAAAAATTTAGATAGTACGGATGGCCTGGCCGCTGCCGTATGTCATTTTTACAATGAAGGGAAGCAAGATGCTACAAAGAGCTATACCGGATGGAGCGCCTTCGTAAAGCAGAATGAAGATCGATTAAAATAATTGGTGGGGGAACAAACTACACATACATGTAATAATTGCGGGGCGGTTTCCAAAGGATACTTTTGTCCTGAATGCGGACAACGGCTATCTGTTCACAAAGTTACCTTCAAAGAGACTTTTGATGATTTTACAGATGCTGCTTTTTCGGTAAACGGGCCACTACTAACTACACTAAAGGGGCTACTTAAACAACCAGGACGGCTTTTTTATGAATTTCTTGGAGGAAAAAGAAAGAAATATTATAAGCCGGTTGCTTTTTTTCTGCTTACCACAGTCGTGTATCTGTTTATTCATTCTCTTATTGGTTTCGACCCTTTAAAGGATGCAATAATTCAGGTGTCGGACGCTGCAGATCCAGATAAATTACTTTCGCAGGCAAGAGATTTTATGCTATTGAACATCGATAACATGTTGTTCATTTTTGTGTTTACACTGGCCATATTTTCAAAAATCTTCTTTTATTCCAGAAATACTTTGGCGGAATTTTTAGCAATTAGTTTTTACATGATAGGTGTTTATACATTAATTGTGACCTTAAATATGTTTTTTGTGCACTATTGGAGTTCGGCAATCAAACCTATAGAAATACTAATCATGGGTGTTTAGTTTATAGTTGCCATGACTTCTTTTTTGAATCGACCAAAGTTCCTGATTATCATTAAGTCTTTTCTCTTGTATTTCATGGCTTTTACATCTTATTTAATTCTGAGTTTTGGACTGTCAACGTTGATAATATTTATTAAGCTTTTATAATGGCGGGTATTTATATACATATTCCGTTCTGCAAGCAAGCGTGTCACTACTGTGATTTTCATTTTTCGACAAATATGAAAAAGAAAGATGCCATGCTGTTGGCTTTACAACAAGAACTAGTACTGCGAAAAGATGAGTTTACCGGGCAGGTGGTGGAAACCATTTATTTTGGAGGCGGAACCCCTTCGGTCCTAAGTGCAGCAGAGATAAACGAATTGATTCAAACGGTTTATGCACATTACGAGGTGCACGTTGCACCGGAAATTACGATCGAAGCAAATCCGGATGATTTATCGTCTACAAAATTAAAGGAACTGGCAGCATCCCCCGTTAATAGATTGAGCATAGGAATCCAATCTTTTTTCGACGAAGACCTTACCTTAATGAACCGGGCCCATTCTGCAGAACAGGCGTTGCAATCTCTTAAAGAAGCTACCCAATTGTTTAATAATATTTCTATTGATCTTATTTATGGACTCCCGTATTTGGAGCATGATAGATGGAAGAAAAATATTGCCAAAGCCTTAGAATTTAACGTTGCACATATTTCTAGCTATGCCCTAACCGTAGAACCCAGAACGGCGTTAAAAAAGTTCATTGAAAAAGGGGTTATTGCCCCAATAGATGATGATATGGCCGAGGAACAGTTTCATATGCTGGTGAATATCTTGAATACGAAAGGTTACATACATTATGAGCTTTCAAATTTTGGAAAGCCTTCCTTTTTTTCAAAGAATAATACGGCCTACTGGCTGGGTAAAAATTATATGGGGATAGGTCCTTCAGCACATTCATATGATGGTAAACGAAGGGGTTGGAATAGAAGAAATAACTCGGTCTACATAAAAAGTATTGAGCAAGAAATACTACCGATGGAGGTTGAAGTGCTTACTGAAACAGATCGCTACAACGAATACGTAATGACCGGTTTGCGGACCATTTGGGGGGTTTCTTTACAACGGATAGCTACAGATTTTGGCACTGGGCACCAAGACTATATTCTGCAGCAATCCGAAAAACATCGAAAAGATGGGTTCCTTACCATCGATGGCGACACCCTCTTAGTGACCAAGAAAGGGAAATTCTTAAGTGATGGTCTGGCAGCAGATTTATTTATGCTTAATTTAGAAGGAAATAGCCGGCTGTAACTACTAATTGTTTGAAGTGTTTTAACCATGATTGCAAAAATCACCTTTAAAGAACGCACGTATACTATAGATTTATCTAAACCATTAGATATCTCTATCCCATTACGAGGAGATACTACCAACGTGAATGCATGGTATGTAGCTTCGCCAAAAATACAACCGCATGCAGAAGGAGATTATATAGGAAGCGTGAAAGAAGGGGGGTCTACTAACTTCAATGATATTTCTTTTAATCCACATGCACATGGCACCCACACAGAATGTCTGGGTCATATTACACCCGAAGCTCAGTCGATTAATAAGGCGTTGGATCAATTCTTTTTTATGGCTGAGGTAATCACCATAGCACCTGAGAAGGTGGGGGACGATTTTGTCCTCTCCGAAAAACAGCTTAAAAAGGTACTAGGTAATAAAATGCCGGAAGCCCTGATCATTAGAACCTTGCCAAATACGAGGGATAAATTATCTCGTAAGTATTCGCATACTAACCCGCCTTATCTGGAGGAAGCCGCTGCCTTATACCTGGTAGACCAGGGGGTATGTCATCTGCTCACAGATCTGCCATCTGTTGACAAGGAAAAAGATAACGGGGCGTTACGTGCACACAAAGCTTTTTGGGGTATTGAAGGAAAAATAAGAAAGAAGGCAACCATCACAGAATTTATATATGTAGATCATTCAATTAAAGACGGAACCTACTTATTAAACCTTCAGGTAGCACCATTTGAAAACGACGCGAGTCCAAGCAGGCCTGTACTTTTTGGGACTTTATAATACACGAGTTATTTTATCCTCTTTCATTACCTTTATTGAAAATATAAAATGGTTACAATGGACGGTTTTATCGAAGCTATCTTGGGTCTTATTCTGGGTGCTATACTCATGTATTGGTTCTTTTCCCTTTTTAGAAAGAAAAAGAATAAAGAAATTACAGCGCACCAGTCTGTAGTACTTTTAGAACGTATAAAGAGTGTTTGTAAACTAATTTCGGTGGAGGGCGATTTTGCAGAAATCTATAAGTACGAAAATACCAAGGAACGCTTTATGAGCCTCGTAAGTAGTAAGAAAAAGGCACTCATTGTAATTAATGCCAAGGCCCAGATAGGATACGATCTTCAAAAAATACTGATGCACGCGAATAATGAGAAAAAGCAAATTATCCTGACTAATTTTCCTGAACCACAGATACTTTCTATTGAACCGGAATTGGAGTTTTACGATATACAAAATGGACTTTTTAATGCCTTTACACCCAGTGATCTAACCTCACTAAATCAGGAGGCTATTAAGCACATTAGGGAGAAAATACCCCAAAGTGGATTAATGGAAACCGCCAGAAAAGAAGCTATGGAGGCGGTTTTGTTAATAGAAAAATTAGTCGAAACCATTGGTTGGTCGGTAGATTATTCGGCCTTACAATTAAGGGAAAAGGAACAGGAGAAATTGAAATAATAATACGCAGCACTAAAGCAGTAACCTATGAAAAAGTATGTGAGTATTCTATGTCTTTTTGCAATTATGGCCTCTTGTACCTCAAAAAATAAGGAGTTGAAAACATTCGACCCTGCGTTTGTGCATACCGTTTATTTTTGGTTGAAGGATCCTGAAAATATTCAGGATAGGACTGCTATCGAAGCTTCGCTAAAAAAGTTTATGCAAAATTCAAAATATGCCAAAACGAAGTTTGTTGGTACGCCACCTAAAGCCACCAGGGATATTGTGGATGATACTTTCACCTATGCCTTGGTACTAACGTTCTCTTCTGCCGAAGAACAGGAGAATTATCAAAAAGAGGAAGCCCATGTAATATTTATTGAGGAATCTCAGGATCTTTGGGAAAAAGTATTGGTCTATGACTCCAGAGGAGAAAGTATAAACTAATCCGAAAAGTGGATCAAAAATGAATGTTGAAGAATTTCGGGAATATTGTCTTTTAAAAAAAGGGGTAACAGAGGAGTTTCCTTTTGATGATGTAACACTGGTTTATAAAGTTATGGGCAAAATATTTGCTATTGTTCCTTTGGAACGTATTCCATCACAAGTAAACCTTAAATGCGATCCGGAAAGGGCATTGGAACTGAGGGAAACCTATGATGGCATTATAATGCCCGCATATCACATGAGCAAAACACACTGGAACACCCTGTTTTTTGAACAATTATCTACAAAATTACTCATAGAATTAACAGAACATTCCTATGAATTGGTGGTGGCGAAGTTTACCAAAAAAGTAAGGGCCGAATGGGAGGCTTTATAGGAAGGAGAGAATTTTTATGAAAGAGAAAGTTACATTTTACGAACTCCAAATAACAACGTTGGAGGGGGTATTGGCAGGGCTAAAAAAGCAATTACTGCGATCTAGTTTCTTTCGGTTCCTGGTGTTTATAAGCACGTTTGGCGGCGTATATATTTTCTATACAACCCCTGCAATAGCCATTGGTATATTTATTCTTGGCACTGCCGTTTTTATCTATTTGGTATCACGCCATACCGACCTTCAGTATAAGCGAGACAAGATAGTGATGCTTATAAAAATTAACCGCACAGAACTGGATGTTCTCCACAGGAATTTTCATGACCTACCGCAGGGAGATCAGTTTATTGATACCAACCATGCCTTTAGTCACGACATTGACCTATTTGGAAAAGGGTCTTTCTATCAATACAGCAATAGAACAGCTATTCCAGAGGGGAGTAGAGCTTTAGCTTCAATATTATTAGCCAATGATATTTCGGATATTTCACAAAAGCAGGAAGCTGTGAAGGAACTAGGAGATTTGCCCGAATGGCGGCAAGAATTCTCTGCCAGTGCGCTGTTGGTAAAAACCGAGGTGTCTTCAGAAAAATTAGTTACCTGGTTAAAAAAATACACGGCTTTTGCACCCCTGTTTATGAAATGGCTGCCAATAATATTCTCTATTTGTTCGGGGATTATATTGGTGCTTTACTTATCTGACATACTCTCTGGGTGGAGTTTGGTGACCTGGTTTTTTGTGGGGTTGGGCATTACAGGAAATTATTTAAAAAAGATCAACAAACTTTCTTCAGATACTTCTAAAATTCAGCATACGTTTGAGCAATTTCATAAGTTACTAGTTCAATTAGAGGAACATCACTTTGATGCCGTTTTACTGAAGGAATACAAGTCGCATATCCTGGAAAAGGACAAAAAGGTTTCTGACATCCTGAAAGGTTTTGCAAGAATCCTGAATGCGCTCGATCAGCGAAATAATATGCTTTTTGGAATTGTAGGTAATGGTCTGTTATTGTGGGATCTTCGGCAGTGTTTCCTTTTGGAGCAATGGATCAAGGACTATGGGCACCATGTAGAAAAATGGTTCAACACCATTGCGTTGTTTGATGCCTATAACAGCCTGGGGAATTTTGCTTTTAACCATCCTCAGTATGCCTTTCCCAAACTGTCTTCCGGGACTACCATTGTAAAAGCAACGAAAGTTAGCCACCCCATGTTAGATCCTGCAAACGCGGTGTATAATAATTTTGAGATAAAAAGGGAAGAATTTTTTATTATCACGGGGGCCAATATGGCCGGCAAAAGCACTTTTTTGCGTACGGTTTCTCTATTGCTGGTTATGGCTAATGCTGGTCTGCCGGTCTGTGCAAAAGAAGTAATCTATTCTCCAAGTAAACTAATCACCAGTATGCGCAGTTCCGATTCCCTGGCCAATGATGAATCCTATTTTTTCTCGGAATTAAAACGACTGAAGTATATTGTAGATCAAATGGCCAAAGATCGGTATTTTATTGTATTAGATGAGATCTTAAAGGGAACCAATAGCACCGATAAGGCTGCTGGGTCCCAGAAATTTATTGAGAAATTAGTGGCTTCCAAGTCCACGGGAATCATTGCAACACATGACCTGAGTTTGTGTGAAGTGGCAAAAGAACACCCTCAGGTTGTCAATTACTATTTTGATGCCCGGATAATAAATGACACCTTACATTTCGATTATACCTTTAAAGAAGGGGTATGCCAAAACATGAATGCCTCCTTCTTGCTGACCAAGATGGGAATCGTATGATTACAGGCTTTTTATCTGAAGCTCATGAAAAGCATCGGCTTGCAGGCGTAATAATTCTTCTGCTTTCTTCTTCTTGTGAGCGTACACGGCTTCTTCTTCTTTAATTTCGCCATAAACGCGTTCATTCAATGCAGCATCGGTTGCTAAGATATGTTGCCGTTGTGTCACTTTTTGGGTTACCCATGCCTCAATAGTGCTTTCTTCCTCTTCCAGTTTAAAGTCATACGGCCCTTTAGGTGCCAATAACTTCACTACAATAGGAGAGGTCTCAATGGCGAGAAAGAGCAGGAAAATAAAGAAGGAAGGAAACCAGGCCAATTCACCCAAAGCATTAATCCGGGCCATAAGTCCGTCAAAACCATCTATAATAGGTTGTGAATCTACTACCGCAGTATCATAAGCCGAATTTAAGGAAGCAATTTGTGTTTCCAGGGCCGTTATCTTTTCTTTATTCTGTGTTTTGAGCTCGCGCAATTCTAACAGGGCGGCATCGTGTTTTTCACGTTTTTCAGCATACACAGGGCCTTTGCCAAGGAGCATGGTACCAGCCCGGCCTTCAGCCTCCGAGATATAGGTATCATAAAGTGCATTGGTTTCGGCTTCTTTGGTTGCAATCTCATCTTTAAGGGCTGTAATATTCTGGTTAAGTCCTTCAACCACCGGGGTATATTGTTGTGCAATCTGTTCCTTATTGGCTAGCGTAAGTTCATTCTTTTGTTCCAGAAGTACCTGGTTGATCTCTTTTTCAAAGATTTTAAGTTCTAAGGGTTTTGAGATGACCACAGCA
>CBDUCK010000018.1:0-21980 GCA_965365635.1 uncultured Muriicola sp. | reverse complement strand
CTGATGCGCCTGTTTCCGGATTACGAAACGGCCAACGTTCGCGAATTTCAGCTTCTTTCATTCCATTAACCTTAACTTAATTTACTTCGGACAATAGTGGAGATGGTCTTCCCGTCTGCCTGCCCAGCTAATTCCTTAGAAACGACTCCCATAACCTTACCCATATCTTTCATTCCCTCGGCCCCCAGGGTATCTATGGTTTGAAGCACCACCTTTTCTATTTCGGCTTCCGTTAATTGCTCCGGAAGAAATTTTTCGATAATGGCTACCTGTGCCAATTCGGTTTCCGCCAGGTCTGCTCTCCCCTGTTCCACATATATTGCTGCACTATCTTTTCGCTGCTTTACCAGTTTTTGAACCAATTTTACTTCATCTTCCTCCGATGGCCCTACACCGGCACTTTTTTCGGTCTGTAGTAATAATAAAGCCGATTTAATGGCACGAAGCGATTCTAATGCTACTGCATTTTTGGCTTTCATGGCCTCTTTCATTTCTTGCATAACCTTATCTTGTAAGCTCATAACTTTCTCTATTTTAATGTCGTGAAGATAAAAAATAAACCCGAAACGAATGTCTTCATTTCGGGTTCTGGTTAGGCTAAAACCATTCAAAAACTAACTAATCTACGTTATCGTGTAAAAAAGAATTATTAGATCGCAACTGAATTTCATCATTGCTATCTTCCCCCAGGGTGGTTCTAGACACCTTACCCTCTTTGGGGTTATCACTTAAATCTATCCCCTGACGCTTATAGGCCGGTTCTTTCTCAATTTCCTCAATATGACTAAGGCTATTTTGAAACTTATAGTTAAAATCTTTCAATTTTCTTCTGCGTTCATCTGCTCGCTCCCGTAACAACTCCTCTATGGGAGAATCCATCGGATCTACTTCCTTACTTTCTTTGTTCTCTGCGCCTCCTAATGAACTGATTGTTTTCTTTTCAAACACCAATTCATCTTCAATAAGCTTTGGATCGTATTCTTCAGCTTTTGACCTGGCCCCGGTTAGTTTAGTTTCCAGCTCCATATAGTCATCCAAACTATAGCGGGTTTCACCTTCCTTATTGTATTCTAAAACCGGAATAACCTCTATGTGTTCATTTACATCCATGTCGTTCACCTCTTCATCAAGGCTGAAGGTAATCACATGTTCTTTTTCATCTTCATCTTCTTTTGTCTGTGAGATAGGCAGATCAAAACTAAAAGCTATCTGATCTTCCTCCGCTACCACATTGGAAACCACTTCAGGATCTATGACCTCTATGTCTTTAACGGCTTCCTTAGAATCAAATATTACGAAGTCTTCTTCCTTCACGTCTGTAGCAACAACCTCCTCGTAAAACACATTAAAATTGCGTATGTAATTCGTTGTTGGGATTAGATCTATCTCTTCCTCTTCCACCAATGTATGTTTTATAACTGGCTCATTAACTTCTTCTTCCTCCTCGAGCTCGTGTACTACCACAGGAGCATCCTCTGTCAGATTTTGCACGGCCTTCTGTTCATCTTCCAATGTATGGATGATCTTCTTAGACTCTGTATTTACAATCTCGTCTTGCTGATCAACGTTAAAACCTGTAGCGATTACAGTAACTGCAACTGCCTCTCCCAGGGATTCATCCTCTCCAACACCCATGATGATGTTTGCTCCATGGCCCGCTTCTATCTGGATATGATCATTAATCTCTCCTATTTCATCGATTGTAATTTCCTTCGTTCCAGAAACGATCAAAAGAAGCACATTTTTAGCTCCTGTTATCTTGTTATCATTAAGTAAAGGAGAATCCAAAGCCTTCATAATAGCTTCATGTTCCCTTGCAGAACCAGATGCCATAGAAGATCCCATAATTGCCGTTCCACTATTAGACAAGACCGTTTTGGCATCGCGTAAATCGATGTTTTGTGTATAGTGATGTGTAATTACTTCTGCAATTCCTCTTGCCGCTGTGGCTAAAACTTCATCTGCTTTAGAAAAGCCAGCTTTGAACCCCAAGTTGCCGTATACTTCTCTTAGTTTATTATTGTTAATGATAATGAGGGAATCTACATGATTCCTTAATTTCTCGATCCCTTTCTGTGCTTGCAGACATCTCATTTTTCCTTCAAACTGAAATGGCATTGTAATAATCCCCACCGTAAGAATATCCATTTCCTTTGCCATTCTAGCAATAACAGGAGCAGCGCCAGTACCTGTTCCCCCGCCCATACCAGCGGTAATAAAGATCATTTTAGTAGTAGTATCGAGCATACGCTTTATATCCTCCATGCTCTCAATGGCCGCTTGTTCTCCCACCTCAGGATTTGCGCCAGCGCCTAACCCCTCTGTTAAGGATACGCCCAATTGTATTTTATTAGGAACTGCACTATTTTGTAAAGCCTGGGAATCTGTATTGCAGATAACGAAATCTACCCCATTGATACCCGCTTGAAACATATAATTGATGGCATTACTACCACCTCCTCCAACGCCGATTACTTTTATTACATTACTTTGATTCTTGGGTAAGTCAAAGGAAATACTATCAAATTCGGTGTTCTTGCTCATGTTACTTTTATTACTGGTTATTGTGTATGTTCTACTATTGTTATTCTGCGTTATCTAAAAAATCTTTCAGTTTTTCGGACCATCTGTCAAAAACAGTTTTACGTTCTTTCTTCACAGCAGTATTCGACTCCATATCCGAATGGCCTTCCAAGACCATTTCGCGCTCTTTTTCTTCCTCTTCCTCCTGTAATCGTCTTTTATCTTTGTTGCCTACTGCATTCATTAACAATCCTACAGCCGTAGCATATAAAGGACTTGCTATTTCAGCATCGGAATCGCCAGCCAGATGTTCATTGGGATATCCTATTCTGGTATCCATCCCGGTAATGTATTCTACTAATTGCTTTAAGTGTTTTAATTGGCTACCGCCTCCTGTAAGCACAATACCGGCGATGAGCTTTTTCTTTTGCTCTTCGTGCCCGTAATTCTTTATCTCTACATAGACTTGCTCCACAATCTCTACGACGCGTGCATGAATAATCTTCGACAGATTTTTAAGCGTTATTTCTTTCGGTTCTCTTCCCCGAAGTCCGGGTATAGAAACAATCTCATTATCCTTATTTTCTCCCGGCCATGCAGAACCAAACTTTATTTTTAAAAGTTCCGCTTGCTTTTCGATAATGGAACAGCCCTCTTTTATATCCTCGGTAATTACGTTACCACCAAACGGAATAACCGCGGTGTGACGAATAATCCCATCTTTAAAAATGGCAAGATCTGTAGTACCACCACCTATATCTATCAGAGCTACCCCTGCTTCTTTTTCTTCCTGACTTAATACGGCATCGGAAGAAGCTAGTGGCTCCAAGGTGATATTATACAAATCGAGTCCGGCACTTTTTATACACCTGCCAATATTCTTAATTGAAGATACCTGACCCACTACTACATGAAAATTAGCTTCTAGTCGCCCTCCATACATCCCAATGGGCTGTTTTATCTCTGCCTGGCCATCTACCTTATATTCTTGCGGTAATACATGAATAATTTCTTCTCCGGGCAGCATCACCAGTTTGTATACCTGATTACATAATTTTTCTAAATCATCCTCATTAATAACCTCTTCTGCATTAGGCCGGGTGATGTAATCGCTATGTTGAAGACTGCGGATATGCTGACCCGCAATACCGACAACTACAGAACCAATTTTTAATCCGGAATTAACTTCTGCCTGTTCCACTGCCTGCTGAATAGATTTAATCGTCTGGGTAATATTGTTGACAACACCACGATGAACCCCCATACTTTTAGATCTTCCAATCCCGAGCACCTCTATCTTACCATATTCGTTTTCCTTACCGATAATAGCAACAATTTTTGTTGTTCCTATATCGAGTCCAATTGAATAATTATCTTGTTCCATAGTTATTTAGATTTTGGTGCACACTACCTGATTATTAAACTCCAGACTTACCACGGCGTAATCTTCCAAGGATTTGTCTTTTATTGCTTTGGCATAAAATGCCTTGAAATTCTTAAACTTGGCATCCAGGTCTTCAATATCACCCAGATCCACTACAAAATCTTCGATCCTGAATTTTAACTGGTACCGGTCTGCTGATTGAATATGAATACCAATCACATTCTTTCTTAAAAAATCGTCCTGGTTGATATACTTCAAAATATGGAACACATCATCAAGACTTTCTCCCGTAATATCCCCTGTAATGATAGGCACTCTGGCAGAATGCAACTTGGAAAATGGCATAGATGCACCATCCTCATCCAGGTAAAACTTTGTACCTCCCTCTACACGTCCGATTGGCTGTCTTTGGAGAATTTTTGATGTAAGATTACCATCTACAGTAAGATAAACTTGGGCACTTTTCACCATATCATTGGCCTCTATGACCTTTTCTATAGTATTCAAAACTAATTTTTCTTTAGCCACGTTTTCGACACTACCGTAATTTTGTATTAACAATTTATTAACCATGCCTTGTGTGATGTATAAATTGTCATTTCCTTCAAAAACAATCTCTAGTCCCTGTACTTTCTTAGCGTCACTCCTTTTGTTAGAAAAAGCATAAAGTGCTGTAATACTGAGTATTAGAGTTCCTAATTTTAAATAATTCCAATTAATTTTCATATCCTAGTGCTACTTTTAATTTTTCAATCTCTAAACCTATGTCCCCGGCTCCCATGGTTACCAATACCTCAGGATTTTGTTTTTTAATTTCATTTGCCAGCGCTTCTTTTTTGACTAATTTTTTTGCCGGATTGGTAATCTTACTCAGGAGCCATTCTGCCGTGACACCTTCTATTGGCTTTTCACGGGCAGGATATATATCTAACAATAAAATACTGTCGAATTTTGATAAACTTGAAGCAAAATCTGTTACAAAATCTTTTGTTCTGGAAAACAGATGCGGTTGAAACACAGCCAGTGTTTTCTTATTGGGATGCATTTCCTTGATTGCCTCGTAAACGGCATTAATCTCTGTCGGATGATGTGCATAATCGTCAACAAATACAAAGTCTTCCTCTTTTATTTTATAAGAGAATCTTCTCTGTACCCCTTTAAAAGTTTCCAAGGCTTCAACGAGGCGATTGAGCGGGGGACCTGCTTCAATCGCCATCGCAAAAGCTACCAGACCATTAAGTAAATTATGTCTTCCGGGCTTATTAAACTTTACTCCTTTTAGGGTAGTTTCCGGAGTTCCCAGATCAAAAATGTAGGTGCCATGTTCAATTTTTATATTTCGAATACAATAGTCAGAATTGTCTTCTATTCCGTATGTAATACCGGCCAGGGGAAGCCCGTTACGGACGAATAATTTTCCTTTTGGTTTTAAGCGTCTAGCAAACTCAAAGAAAGAAGCTTTTAAAGACTCACTATCCCCATAGATATCTAAATGATCCGCGTCCATAGAGGTAATACAGGCTACGTTGGGAGAGAGCTCAAGGAAGGAACGATCAAATTCATCTGCCTCTACTACCGAGTAGTCATTTCCTTCTAATAAAAAGTTGCTTTCAAAGTCTTCCGAAATACCTCCTAAAAATGCTGTTAAAGGGGTTCCTGTTTCCTTAAGCAGATGAGCCAATATACTCGACGTGGTGGTTTTACCATGAGTACCAGCCACGGCAAAGCAAAAAGTATCTTTTGTAATAATTCCGAGTACTTCAGATCTTTTCTTTATAGAAAATGCGTGCTTTGTAAAATACTGTAATTCACTATGGTCTTTGGGCACGGCAGGAGTATATACCACTAAGGTGTTTTTCGGTATTAAAAAGGTGGGAGAAATAAGGTGTATCCCATCTTCGTAATGAACCGGTATACCTATATGCTGCAATTCGGTCGTAAGCGGTGTTGCTGTTTTATCATACCCGGCCACATTCTTTCCTATAAATTTAAAATACCGTGCCAAAGCAGACATACCAATGCCTCCAATACCAATAAAATATACATTATGAAGCTGATTAAGATTCATGGGCAACTGGTATTAGTTTTACAACCTCATCTACTATTTTTATTGTGGCTTCCGGCATGGCCAATTTTCGGATATTCTTTCCTAATTGCTGCAAGGTTTCTTTGTCCTTACATACCACTGTAAAAACTTCCTCAAATTTTGTGTCCAATTCTTTTTCATTGAGCATCAAAGCTGCCTCTTTAGCAACCAATGCCTGCGCATTCTTAGTTTGATGGTCCTCAGCTACATTTGGAGAGGGAATAAAGAGGACCGGTTTCCCTACCAGACACAATTCCGATACAGAACTTGCTCCCGATCTTGAAATGATTATATCTGCAACTGAATAAGCATGCTCCATTTTATTCAGGTAACCAACTACCTTTACCGATTGCGTATTATATTGTTTGTACTCCTCATAGTACAGTTTACCACATTGCCATATAACTTGAAATCCTAATTGTTCAAAGAGTACCAACTGTGATTCTATAAGTTCGTTTATCTTTCTTGCACCCAGACTTCCTCCTAATACCAGCAGTGTTTTCTGAGCAGGGTCGAGTTTGAAAAATGAGAAAGATTCCGGAGAATGGCTATTCATATTAATAAGAGAGGATCTAACCGGGTTTCCAGTTTTTATAACCTTTTGTGATGGGAAGAACTTTTCCATCCCGTCATAAGCCACACAGATTTTTTGCACCTTCGCTGCCAGCAGCTTATTGGTGATCCCTGCGTACGAATTTTGTTCCTGTAAAATACAAGGGATCCCTTTTTGTGATGCCATTTTTAACAATGGTCCACTCGCAAAGCCCCCTGTGCCAATCACAACGTGCGGCTTAAACTGAGATACTATGCTCCTTGCTTTTATCAAACTACTAATTAATTTTATAGGAAACAGCAGGTTTTTTACGGTCAATTTTCGCTGAAACCCACTAATCCATAATCCTGTTATTTTATACCCTGCTTGTGGCACCTTCTCCATTTCCATCCGATCTCTGGCACCAACAAATAAAAATTCTGCTTCCGGAAATCGCTTCTTTAGCTCATTTGCTATAGCAATGGCCGGGTAAATATGTCCACCTGTTCCCCCTCCGGATAGTATAAACCTATAACTGCCCACTCAATATCTCTAAAGGGTTTTTCTCATCTATTTCACCTTCCTCGTACGCGAGGTCCGATTTCTTTATGCTTGCACTCAAGACAACTCCAATTGCCAAACACGTCATCCATATAGAGGTTCCTCCACTGCTTATAAGCGGCAAGGTTTGACCAGTAACCGGAAATAATTCTACGGCTACAGCCATATTTATAAATGCCTGAAAAACAATAGGGAGACCTACTCCTACCACGAGTAACTTTCCAAATACAGATTCATTTGAGTTGGCTACAACGATAATCCTAAATAGTAGTAACAGATAAAAGAACATGAGGACAAACCCTCCTACCAGCCCGTATTCTTCAATAATTATCGCATATATAAAATCGGAAGAACTTTGTGGTAAAAAGTTTTTCATAACACTTTTACCAGCCCCATTACCCATAAGACCACCACTTGCTATGGCTATCTTTGCTTTCTCGATTTGATAATCCCCTTCTGTGTCTGCAGGGTCCCAGAAGCTCTCAACTCTGTTGATCCATGTATCTACCCGGTTCGAAAACAGATCCGGAGCCGCCTTTACCGTGAGAATAAAAAAAGTAAGTCCTAAAAGACCCATCCCCACCATACTTCCCAGATATTTTAAAGGATACCCTCCTAAAAAACAGAGAACGAGTACCATAAAAAATAAGATAGCTGCCGTGGAGAAATTAGCGGGAAGTATAAGTAATACAATTAAAAATACCGGCGCCCATAAAGGCAAAATACTTTCTTTAAATGTGATTGTTTTGTCTTTAATCTTTGATAAATAGCGGGCTATATAAATCATTAATACTACCGAAGCCAAGGTAGAAGTCTGAAAAGTAATACCCACAAACGGTAAGCGAATCCATCGACTGGCATTAGCTCCATCTATTGTAGTTCCTTGTGCTATCGTATAAATTAGTAAAGCCAGTACCACGGGCATTGCTATAATAGATAATCCCTTAAAGAAATGAGCAGGAATCTTATGTACCCCATAAATGATCCCGAAGCCTAAGAACAGTAAAAGACCGTGTTTTACTAGATGCCCCATGGTGGTGCCGTTTCCTACCACATACACCAAATTGCTACTCGCACTATAGACAGGTAAAAAAGAGAATAGCGCCAAGAGGGCAACAACAGCCCAAATAACCTTATCTCCTTTTATGTTCTTAACGTATCTCAACACCCCTTATAAATTCTTTATAGCTTCTTTAAACTGATTTCCCCTATCCTCATAATTTTTAAACAAATCGAAACTGGCACAAGCCGGCGACAATAAAACAGTATCTCCACGCTCAGCTATTTTATAAGCCACTTTAATAGCCTCACTCATAGCATACGTTTCTACCATTAAATCAACCACATTTCCAAAAGCCTCCTTAATCTTAGTATTATCTAGTCCAAGACAGATAATTGCCTTTACTTTTTCTCTTACCAAAGGCATTAACACTTTGTAATCATTGCCCTTGTCCACTCCACCTACGATCCAAATTGTAGGGGTCTTCATACTTTCCAGAGCAAAATAGGTAGCATTTACATTGGTAGCCTTAGAATCATTGATATACTGAACGTGATGTATTTTCAGTACTTTCTCGAGCCTATGTGGTGCTCCTTGAAAATTTTGAATACTATCCCGAATCACTTCTTTTCGAATACCTATCAACTTGGCAGCAGTAGATGCGGCCATCGTATTTTTAAGGTTGTGACTTCCTTCTAGCGCTAATGAATCTGTTCTCATTTCCATAGTATTTTGTTCCGTTGTTATAACAATCTTTTTATTTTTTATACATGCTCCCTTTGCTACCTCTTGCTGAAGTGAAAAGGGAAGTTTTATAGAATTAATTGAATGGTCTTCCAGGTACGCTTGAATTGTTTCATCATCCGCATCATAAATCAAATAGTCTTTGCTAGTTTGATTTTCCGCGATTCGAAATTTAGACGCTACATATTTCTGAAAATCATAGTCATATCTGTCCAAATGATCTGGTGTAATATTGGTTATGACACCTATATGGGGTTTAAAATCTATAATACCATCTAACTGAAAACTACTGATCTCCAAAACATAGAAATCGTACGACTCTTCAGCAACCATTTTAGCAAAGCTATCTCCAATGTTACCTGCCATTCCCACATGTAAACCTGCCTCTTTCATTATATGGTGGGTAAGCATGGTTGTGGTAGTTTTTCCGTTACTACCTGTTATTCCAATGATGGTTGCCTCGGTGTATCTGGCAGCAAATTCGATCTCTGATATTACCGGAATATTCCGAGCCATCAATTCTTTCACCAATGGTACATTATCTGGTATACCCGGACTTTTCATTACCAAATCGGCATTCAGAATGACTTCCTCAGTATGCTTTTGATCTTCCCAATCAATTCCAAAATGTTTAAGAACGTCTTTATACTTTTTCTTTATCTCACCTTTATCGGAAACAAAGACGTGATATCCTTTTTGTTTCCCCAATATGGCTGTTCCAACGCCGCTTTCTCCACCACCGAGGATCACCAACCGTTTCATTTATCGCACCTTTAGGGTTACAAATGTTACTATCGCTAACAGTATCCCAATAATCCAAAAACGGGTAACTATCTTGCTCTCGTGATACCCCTTTTTTTGATAATGATGATGCAATGGGGACATTAAAAAAATACGTTTACCCTCACCAAATTTTCGTTTAGTATATTTAAAATACCCTACCTGTACCATGACGGAAATTGACTCCGCAAAAAAGATTCCGCATAACAACGGAATTAGCAGTTCCTTGCGAACAATGATCGCAATTACAGCAATTACACCTCCAATAGTTAAACTCCCTGTATCGCCCATAAATACCTGAGCCGGATAAGCGTTATACCAAAGAAACCCTACCAGTGCACCTACAAAAGCTGCTATGAAAACAACCAATTCACCGGCTCTGGGAATAAAGAATATATCGAGGTAATCAGAGAATATTATATTCCCCGAAACCCAGGCGAAAATACCTAGCGTAAGGACAATAATGGCGGACGTGCCAGCCGCCAGGCCATCTATACCATCTGTAAGATTTGCTCCATTGGAGACTGCAGTTACGATAAATATCACAATAGGAATAAATATTAGCCACGCATATTCCCTTGCTCCTTCCCCCATCCATGAAATAAGATCTCCATAATCCAATTCATTATTTTTGAAAAATGGGATATTTGTTTTAGTGGATTTTATTTCTTTGCCCTCTACTTCTTGCACAGAGAACTGCTCGGTAATTACAGTTTTACTATTCTCCTTCATGGTAACATCCGGGTGAAAATAAAGGGTTGCCCCGACCATTAAACCCAGCACAATCTGTCCTAAGATTTTAAATTTCCCTTTAAGTCCTTGCTTATTCTTTTTAAATACTTTGATGTAGTCATCTATGAATCCTAAAATTGCCATCCAGATGGTCGTCACAATGAGTAACAGCACATAAATATTATCCAGACGGGCAAAAAGTACCACAGGAACTAATGTCGACATAATAATAATGAGGCCTCCCATAGTAGGGGTGCCTTGCTTTTGCTTCTGCCCATCTAACCCAAGGTCCCGAACGGTTTCCCCTATTTGTTTATGTCGAAGAAATAAAATAATCCTCTTACCTAATGTTGTAGCTAAAATCAAAGAAAGCAATACCGCCATAGCAGCCCGAAACGTTAGAAACTGAAATAACGTAGCCCCAGGAAATTGGTATTGTTTCTCTAAATATTCAAACAAGTAATACAACATAAGTGCTCTCTTTCCCTATTATTTATGTAATTCTGTAAGTACTTCTCTAATTAGTTTATAATCGTCGAAATCTATCCTTTCTCCGTTGGTCTCCTGATACGTCTCATGACCCTTCCCGGCAACCAGAATAATATCGGCTGCATGTGCTAATTGACAGGCCGTTTTTATAGCCTGTTCCCTATTCTCAATAGCCAACACCTTATTCGTATGCTGTGGTTCTACACCAGCTTCCATTTCTGCTATAATCAGTGCAGGGGATTCTGATCTTGGATTATCCGAAGTGAAAATGACCTTATTACTTAAGGTCGTTGCGATATGTCCCATTACCGGACGCTTAGACTTGTCACGATCACCACCACACCCCACTACGGTGATGACGTTTTCATTTCCAGTCCTCAATGCATTGATTGTATCAAGTACATTTTTTAAGGCGTCCGGCGTATGGGCATAATCAACAATAGCCGTTATTTTCTCCTTAGATATATAATATTGAAATCTGCCATCTACATTTTCTAATTCGCTCAACAAACGAAGGATTTCGAGCTTTTCTAAACCCAATAAATCTGCCGTGGCATAAATTGCGAGCACATTATACGCGTTAAAATGCCCAATTAATTTGGTCCACAGTTCGTTCGAATCGATCTTTAACAGCTGACCACTAAATTGATTCTCTAGTATTTGCGCCCTGTAGTCTGCATAAGATTTTAGGGCATAAGTGTACTTTTTTGCCCGTGTGTTTTGGAGCATTACCAGACCATTTTTATCATCGATATTCGACAGTGCAAAAGCATTTTTGGGCAATTCGTCAAACAATCTTTTTTTTGTATCTCTATATTCTGCAAACGAATTATGATAGTCCAAATGATCATGTGATAGATTGGTGAAAATGGCCCCCGCAAATTGCAACCCTTCAGTTCTTTTTTGATCTATTCCATGCGAGCTAGCTTCCATGAAACAAAATTCTACCCCTTCTATATTCATAAGGGATAAATATTTATTTATAGTTAAGGCGTCCGGGGTAGTATGCATGGTAGGATACTCTTCATCATTTACCATTACTTTAATAGTAGACAACAATCCTACTTTATAACCTGCCTTTTTGAAAAGTTGATACAGGAGACTGCTTACTGTGGTCTTTCCATTGGTACCCGTAACTCCTACCAATTTTAAATTCTTGGACGGATTCTCATAATAATTAGATGCCATAATGGCCAGCGCCGATTGGGAATCTGCAACTTCTATGTAGCTAACTTCGTTTGCAAGGCTATCTGGTATGGTCTCGCAAACAACAGAAGTAGCTCCTAATTCGATCGCCTTTTCAATAAAATGATGTCCATCGGACTGTATTCCTCTAATGGCCACAAAGACGTCATCTTGTTTTACCAAACGAGAATCAAAACATATGGCATGTACAGGTTTCGCCGTGGAACCGCTTACCGCAGTTAGGCTCACCCCATATAATATGTCTTTTAATGACTTCATGATAATTCTAATACAATTTTGGATCCCCTGGAAAGCGCTGTTCCTTGAGATATTGATTGTCTTTTTACCTTGCCGTTCCCTTTTAATTCTACTTCCAGTCCCAGGTTTTCAAGTATTGAAACTGCATCCATACCGCTCATGCCTTTTAGGTTAGGCATTTTTGAAACGCTTTTTCGAGCTTCTACATAATAGCGTTCATAGGACTCTTCCAGATCGGAACTAGATGCTTGCAAGGTTTCCACCTCATCTACAAGGGGGTTATTGGCATATATTTTTTGAGCAATAGATTTAAAGACAGGCCCAGAAACATCTGCCCCATAGTACCCTACACTCTTATCTGGTTCGTGTATAACCACGATACAAGAATATTTTGGATTCTCTGCCGGAAAGTAACCCGCAAACGTGGAGATGTATCTCAGTTTATCCGGGTCCTTTCCTGCATAATTTTTTTGAGCCGTACCAGTTTTTCCTGCCATTGAAAAATTCCTGGAGTAGAGCCGGTGCCCTGTGCCATGTTTTTTCTCAACTACATTTTTAAGAAGGTCTTGCACAATACGTGCTGTTTCTTTTGAACATATAGCAGAATTGACAACCTCCTTCTCAAATATCTCAATAGTGTTATTCCATTCTTTCACTTCCTTTATAAGTCGTGGTCTTAGATATTCTCCATCATTAGCAATAGCATTGTAAAAAGCAAGGGTTTGCAAAGGGGTTAAGGAAACTTCATATCCATGAGACATCCATGCTAATGATATCCCTGACCAACCTTTATCTCCGGGGTTGCGTATGACAGGAATTCCTTCTCCTTTTATGGGCATTCCTAATTCTTTATGAAGCTCCATATCCATAAGTCGATTTACAAATTCCTGTGGCTCCTCCTTGTAGTTATTATGGATCATTTTAGCAAAGGCGGTATTAGAAGAAAGTTCAAAAGCCTTTGCAACAGATATCTTACCATACCCTCCATGTTTAGAATCCCTTACAATTCTATCATAAATTCGCCATCGACCTTTTTCAGTATCAATAATGGTACTTGTATCTACTTTTTTATCTTCCAGTGCCGCTACCAAAGACATCAACTTAAAAGTTGATCCCGGTTCATGTGATTCTCCTATGGCATAATTAAGACGTTCATAATATTTTTCGTCTTCGGTTCTTCCAAGATTAGAGATAGCCTTTATCTCCCCTGTTTTGGTCTCCATTACAATTACAGAACCGTGATCTGCTTTGTACTTCTCTAATTGTTGTAGCAGCGCATGATGGGCTATATCTTGTATATTAATATCGATTGTAGAAATTACATCGTATCCATCTTTAGGCTCAACAATGTTATCCAGGCCAATGGGTTTCCACTGCCCTTTTGCTATTTTTTGTTTTAACCTTTTTCCTTCAACCCCTCTTAAATATTGCCCAAAAGCCCCTTCGAGACCTACCCTGGTTACATATCCATTTTCATCAAAGCGTTCATAACCCACACTGCGTTCGGCTATTTTCCCCAAAGGGTGTTCCCGAACGGTTTTTTGCTCCACAATAAGGCCACCTTTATAGGGTCCTTTGTTAAAAAGAGCAAAATCTCGCACCTTCATATATTGGGAGTAATCCAGGTTTCTGGCAATCAGGGCATATCGGTTCTTATTCGCCCTGGCTTTTCTTAAAAGTTGTTCAAAATAAGAAGAAGGCTTTTGCAGGAGTCCGGATAATTGACCAGCTAAAGAATTGACATGTTCCTCAAAGTCAATATCTTTCACCGTAACCGCATCGAATCGAATGGTATATTTAGAAACAGAGGTGGCCAGTAGGCTGCCATCATCTGAGTACAGGTTTCCACGGTTTGGAGGAATAGTAAACATCTTCTCTGTGCGCTGCAACGCTAACTCTTTATACTTATCTCCATGTACCATTTGAATACTAACAAGTTTAACCATTACAGCGGTGGCTAAAATGAATAACCCGCCGGCTACTAGGTATAATCTGGTTAATATATTTTTCGGGGTTATGGGCATTACGGCTTCGGGGATTTAACTTTTATTTTATTTGGGGGTGTTTCTGAAGGCATAAGTCCCTTATCAGCTACTGTTGCACGTATGGTAGATTCTAGCTTAAGACGTTGCACATCGGAACGCATATCAACAAACTCGTTTTTTAGTTCTTTCACCTCTTCATTTAAAGCGGCGAGCTTATGCACCTTCCGGTCAGCACTGTGCGAACTTGCAATCATAACTGCAGCCAAAAAAGAAGCAAAAATGATAAAAAGCCAATTTTTGGGAGCATCTCCACTCACGAGAAACTTTCCCTTTAAAATCGATACAATGCCATTTTTCATACAACTTGTTATTTATAATCCTACAACCTCTCTGCTATCCTCAGCTTGGCACTTCGTGCCCTATTGTTCTGCTTAATCTCTTCTTTGCTAGGCACAATTAATGGCCCAATTTTCTTGAAGGGAACCAATGCCTTTCCATAAAAATCTTTTTCTACCTCCCCTTCAAACTTACCTGCTCGTATAAATCTTTTTACCAGTGAGTGATAGCTGATAACACTTAACCTACCCCCCGTATCTAACAATGTTGTTGTCTGCAACAAAAATTCCTTAATCGCATGCAGCTCCTGGTTCACCTCAATACGAATTGCCTGGTATATCTGCGCTAATATTTTGTGCTCTTTATGACTGGGTAAAAACCGTTTCAAAGCCAGTTTTAATGCCGATGACGTCTTAATAGGCGCTCTCTCTCGCTCTTCTATGATGGCTTTCGCAATAGCATCTGCATTACGCAGTTCCCCGTATTCAAAGAATACATTTCGCAACTGATTGTGCTCGTAGGTATTAATAACCTCAAAGGCAGATAACTCACTTCTTTTGGTCATTCTCATATCCAGATCTGCCTCAAAACGGGTTGAAAAACCCCGCTGCGCACTATCGAACTGATGAGAAGAAACTCCAAAATCTGCCAGAATACCGTCTACTTTCCGTATGCCATAGAACTTTAAAAACTGACCGATATATCTGAAATTCTCATTGATCAGGGTAAATCGATCATCATTTATACTATTTTCCAGCGCTTCTTCATCCTGGTCAAAAGCTATCAACTTTCCATCGGGACCTAAATGTTTCAGTATTTCCCGGGAATGTCCGCCCCCACCAAAAGTTACATCAACATAAATGCCATTTTCCTTTATCTGGAGTCCGTTAACGGACTCTCTGCAGTTTCATCCAATACATGCTCATAGCTATCCTTATCCCATATCTCAATAATATTGATCGCCGAACTAAGGACCACTTCTTTGGTAATACCCGCTATCGCTATGAGGTTCTTTGGTATAAGAAGGCGCCCTGTGCCATCGACCTCTACGGGTTTAACCCCTGCAGAAAACCTTCTTATAAAATCGTTGTTCTTTTTTTTAAAGCGATTTTTCTTGTTCATCCGCTCCATTAACAAGTTCCATTCCTCCATGGGATATAATTCCAAACAAGGCTGAAACACAGAGCGTTTAATAACAAACCCTTTGTTTATGACGGGCGCAAGCTGATTCTTAAGGGTCACAGGTATCATTACCCGTCCCTTGACATCTGCTTTACAATCGTATGTGCCTATGAAACTTATCACCTATTTTTGGTTGGTCTTGTGTTTATAACTCAAATATATATAAATTATTACCACTATTTACCACAAATTACCACTTTGTTAGTAAAATTAGTATGATTTGCCTATGTGTTCCCAAAAAACCTTGAGAGTTGGGAGGCCATTAATCTCAAATCACAGTGCATCAACCGCCAGAAAGCCCTGCAAAAAAAGAAAGTGCTTTTTTAGATTGGTAGGGGTATTATACGGAAATGTCTATATTTGCCAACTTACAAGAGAAGTTGTCTTGAATGGAAAATAATATAATAACCGACGGGAAATATAAATACATTGAAGTAGGGGAAGGCACTCCTATGATTATCCTACATGGGCTTATGGGTGGTCTAAGCAACTTCCATGGTGTAACGGATCATTTTCCAAAGAAAGGATACAAAGTGCTTGTGCCCGAGCTTCCTATTTACGGGATGCCCATGCTTAAGACCACCGTAAAAAACTTTGCAAAATTCCTAGAACAATTTATAAAGCATAAGGGTCTGGAAGATGTAATACTACTCGGAAATTCACTGGGCGGTCACATTGGCTTATTGCATACAAAATTATACCCAACCAACATAAAAGCTTTAGTTATTACCGGTAGTTCTGGTCTCTATGAAAGTGCCATGGGAGATGGGTATCCAAAACGAGGAGATTACGAATTCATAAAAAAGAAAGCTCAGGATGTTTTTTACGACCCTGAAGTGGCTACCAAAGAAATTGTAGACGAAGTATTTGCCACAGTTAATGACCGAATGAAATTAGTAAAAACTTTAGCTATTGCAAAAAGTGCCATTCGCCATAATATGTCCAAGGATTTACCAAAAATGACTACTCCAACGTGTATCATATGGGGCGAAAATGATTCGGTAACGCCACCGAATGTTGCCAAGGAGTTTCATGAATTGTTACCAGATTCGGATTTATTTTGGATAAAAAAATGTGGACATGCTCCCATGATGGAACATCCCAATGAATTTAATGTAGTCCTTGAAAACTGGTTGAATAAAAGGAACTTCTAAGAAAGAGGAATCCATGAAAATAAAATCGGCCGACTTTGTCGTAAGCAATTCTGATGTTACGCATTGTCCTACAGAACCCATCCCCGAGTACGCATTTATTGGTCGTTCTAATGTAGGAAAATCTTCATTGATCAACATGATCACCGAGCGAAAGAATCTTGCCAAAACTTCTGGAAGACCCGGCAAAACACAGCTAATAAATCACTTTAAAATAAACGATAATTGGTTTCTGGTAGACCTCCCCGGATATGGTTATGCCCGCGTATCTAAAAGAGACAAAAAAACATTTCAGAAGTATATCACAGATTATTTTAAAAAACGAGAGCAACTCCTGAGTGCTTTTGTATTGATTGATATACGTCACAAACCTCAGCCAATAGATCTTCGGTTTATGGAGTGGATGGGAGAACACCAAATACCATTTTCTATCATATTTACAAAGGCAGATAAACTAAAGCCAATGGCCATTGAGCGTCATGTAGAAGAGTATTTAAAGGTATTAACCGAGGGGGCTTGGGAAGAAGCACCTAACTATTTTGTTACTTCTTCTACTAGTTATATAGGACGCGATGAAATTCTACAATACATAGATTCTGTAAACAAGGAATATCACCAACAAAAACGATAACATACCATATCGGTATACTTAGGTTGTTCTGGAAGAAATCAGATCGATAAGATCTTGTGGTGTTTTTAACTCGTTGAGTTCCTCAGTTGTGATCAACACCTCCAAATCGTAATCTGTTTGAGCCAAAACAATAGGAAAGGTATATGCGTATCCAAATTTGGAAGCATATTGCTTTTTAAATTCATCTTTATGCAAAAACTGCATTTCCAGGCTATTGCTCTTTCTAAATTTTTTCCAAACCGGGCGTTCCTTAAATGCCCCGAAAGTAATGTCGCACAAATGACAATCATAGGTTGCAGGACTCACTATTTTATGTGCACTATCCAGTATTGCATTTCGTAAACCCGATGCAGCGTTGTATATGAATACTAATTTTTTCGTCTTATTTTTATGCATTATTTGTATCTTTTTTTTGCGAACTATATTCTAACGCAGGAACCGTACAAGTAGACGAAAATCACCGTTGTTACTTACAGCGAATTTATGAATACCTTTCAAAATAAAGTCGATGAAATCTGTTTTACATAAAGCGAATTCAAGAGGCCATGCGAATCACGGTTGGCTACAAAGTTATCACTCGTTTAGTTTTGCAAACTATCATAACCCGGATCGTATGAGTTTTGGCGTACTGCGAGTTCTAAATGATGATGAAGTAGCTCCCGGTATGGGCTTCGGTACACATCCCCATAACAATATGGAGATTATTTCTATACCGCTCCAGGGAGATCTGGAACACAAAGATAGTTTGGGAATACAGCCATAATCAAAGCAGGTGATATACAAGCAATGAGTGCCGGTACGGGCGTTAGCCATAGCGAACGAAATAAAAATAGGGATGCGTCGGTAAAATTTTTACAAATATGGGTGCTTCCTAACAAAGTAAATGTAACTCCCAGATACGACCAGATTACCTTACACCAGGAGAACTTAAAAAATCGGTTACATCAAATTATTTCTCCAAATCCTGAAGATGAAGGAATATGGATTCATCAGGAAGCCTGGTTTTATTTAGGAGCGTTTGATGCCGGAAAAATAATATCATATCCCCTGCAAAATATAAAAAATGGGGTTTACATATTTGTACTGGAAGGAGCTTGTGAGGTTAATGGAGAGCGACTTTCTAAGCGCGATGGACTAGGCGTATGGGAGACAAGTACAATAAATTTTGAAATGAGTACGCAAACCAAAATACTCGTTATGGAAATTCCCTTAACAAACTAGGAGAGCCAGAATACCTTACTTATTCAGATCTAATTTTTCAGCAAAATAAGCACAGAAATCCTTCATTGTCGCCGTCATTTTTTCATCTTGAGTCGCCTTCATAAACGTATCTGACATGGCAACCAATGTTTGATGGAAAAATACCTTCATTTCGTCTACCGGCATATCCTTGGTCCAAAGATCTATTTTCAACGACTCCTGATTAGTACTATCCCAAACCGATAAAAGCATTGCCTTTGCATCTTCATCTTTTATGCCCCCGTCCTGTGCAGACCAGGTTAGTTTTTCAGGAACCTTATTTTCATCTAGTGCTATTTTTAAGGTGATTTCCGAAGTGTGAAGTTTGTTCATTTTATTACTTCTTTGGTTTGTAATTTGCCTTTTTGAAGATCATATCGGCAGGTAAAGTAAGCATATCTTTCGGGCTTACATCGTTCTTTTCCATGAATGCCCGCACAATTTTCCATCCCATGTAACGTCCTAGGCGCCCGGGAGATTCATTATCCAATTCCAATCTAAATTTTGAAAAAGGAGCAGGATCTAAAAATCGTGGCCCTAACATATTATCTGTACTATAGAGTAATTCCCGTTCTATAAAATACCGCCATATCTGTTCTTCATTGGCCTGTGCCCATTCTATTTCTTCTTGGGTATATCCAATTTTTTGCGCATCGGTTTGCCAAGGGAGCACCAAGTCCTTAATATATAATTCTTTCCCGTAGTAAATTAATTGGGATAAAAATGTCCTATCCGAAGCAGGTGACACCACTTGCTTTGAAAAGGCACTAACAATATCACTTTCTAAATATATCTTATCGAGCCCCTTAGCTATGTAGCGTTCAATACCGCCGTAAAATCTATGATCTTTCCCTAAATAGTTGTCTACCCCAATCAGTAATAGCGTGTCTGCTAAAATAATCCTGTTTTGATAGTCAACATCCGTAGTTAAGGTAATGATCGTAGGCACCTTATAGGAAGGAAAATAATGGGTTATATGCTTAAAGAGCAGCACTAGTTCCTGTTTCTTATCTTCAAAATCGGCAAATGCGCTGTCTACTGCACTCCTTAATTCTATCTGAAGCGAATCTTGCATCTTTGCAATCCAGACACTGTCTGAATATTGAGAAGGGAAAAAATAAGGATATTTTTCTTTTAGTGCTGGTAGTTCATCAGGGCTTGCTGCTGCAAATTCCTGATCGAAACGTATGATGTGAAGATCTAAAGGCAGCTTAGCTATTTCTGATTGTATTTTTTGTTCATTTTTACAACTACCTAAAAGTAAAATTAAAAGTAAAATCAGGTTTCCGGATCTCAACATGTAAAGTATTCTTTTATCTGCTTTAATATTACGCCGTCAGGCGCTATTTTTACAGGCACAAAGTTACATGATTTCAATCTAAATACGTAAGAATATGCAAACGGATAAAGTAGTAGATTATATTGTTAATTGGCTCAAAGATTATGCAACTAATGCCAATATGAAAGGATTTGTAATTGGCATTTCCGGGGGTATAGATTCGGCCGTTACCTCTACTCTTTGCGCAAAAACAGGGCTAGATCTACTTTGTGTTGAAATGCCTATACATCAGGGAGAAAATCAGGTGTCGCGTGCAGCGGATCACATCGACTGGCTTCAGGAGAATTTTAAGAACGTACGTCGTCAACCTGTAAACCTCACTCCTGTCTTTGATCTTTTTGTAGAAGCGCTCCCTGCAGTGGATAATGAAGAAGAACGTTTTATGTCGTTGGCAAATACCAGGGCAAGACTCCGTATGACTACGCTATATTACTTCGCAGCCCTATTAAAATACCTTGTAGCCGGCACCGGGAACAAGGTCGAAGATTTTGGAATCGGTTTTTATACCAAATATGGCGATGGGGGTGTAGATCTAAGTCCAATAGCCGATTTATTAAAAACAGAAGTGTATGAAGTGGCATCCTTTCTAGGGGTGAATGAAGCTATTTTAATGGCTCCTCCCACAGACGGATTATGGGGAGATCACAGAACCGACGAAGATCAAATAGGAGCTTCATACCCAGAATTGGAATGGGCTATGGAAATGGAAGCATTGGGGAAAAACGAACATGATTTTGAGAATAGAGAAAAGGAGGTCTTTGCAATCTATAAGAAGTATAATTCGGCTAATCAACATAAGATGATTCCTATACCTATTTGTAAGATTCCTGATACTATAAAATAACATTTTACCTGTTAATCAGGTGATTAAGACGAATAACCATACTATTATAATAGTAAAACCATAAAAAATATACAGTTTTGCTATATAAATTAAATATTAAAACCTTACATTGCATGCTAGGGTTGTGCGTATAGCCATCGCGTAATATTTAGAAAAAACCAACATGATTAAACTTTTAATTGCAGACAATCATCCAATTGTTCGTTTGGGAATTAAAGAAGTTTTAAATACTGTTCCAAATTTTGACGTAATAGCCGACGTCTCCACTACTACTGAACTTTTTAACACTTTAGAAAAGACACTTCCAGACGTAATAATATTGGAAATGGATATCCCTGAGATTAATGGGATAGCCACCCTAAGAAAACTTAAAAAAGAATTTCCGGAAATTAAGGTGCTTATTTACAGCAGCCAATCGGAAGATGTCTATGCCCTCAGTACTATCCGGGCTGGTGCTTTTGGTTATCTATCTAAAACTTCAGATTTAGATTATATCATTAGTGCTGTAAAAAAGGTAAGTGAAGGAAAAATGTTTATCACCAATGAATTGGCACAACGACTGGCGTTTGATGAGGGAACTCAAAAGCAACGAAGGTTCTTTAGGAAACTTTCTACCAGAGAAGTAGAAGTGTTGAAGTTACTGGCTAGTGGCAAACGCAATAAAGACGTTGCCGAAGGCCTAAATTTAAATGAGAAAACCGTTAGTACTTATAAATCTCGTTTAATGAAAAAATTAAATGTAGATAATTTGGTAGATCTGTTACAGCAAGCCAAAGCTTTGGAGTTGTATTAACATAATACCAATTAAATTAAAAATCCCACTGACATATCAGCGGGATTTTTTTTGACATTTAGTTGCCCTTCCAAGTTCATTGGCTTGCTAAGACAGCACTCTATTTAGCTTATTGTTTAATAATTTATTCAATTGCAAGTAATTAACTATTTCTTCTAATGCTTCCCTGTTATCATCAGTGGCTTCTGTGCCCTTTTGCAAGGAAC
>CBDUCK010000017.1:0-22154 GCA_965365635.1 uncultured Muriicola sp. | reverse complement strand
TTCTGTTAATCTATCATTTGTAAGAGCTTAGAAATTCTACACAACCAGTGCTTTCAAAAGGTTAGATGTCCTATGATAGGGTATCCCTGCCAGGGTAGTATATACATATCCATGGCAGGGTTTTAGAAGTACTTTGTTTGTTACCTGTTAACTATATTCAGGAATTTTCCCTTTTACCCCTTCAAAAAACTTCTTATAATTTTTGAAATCCTCCTCTTTATTATCAGTCGTATAAATAGCCTCCGAAACTTTCACCTCTTTCTTACCGTAATCAAAGGCAATTAAAACAATAGGTACTTCTGCCGCTTTTGCAATATAATAGAAACCCGTTTTCCATTTTGTTACTTTTTTACGGGTACCTTCAGGGGACAAGGCGAGTCTAAATTGTTCTCTTTCATTAAAAATCTTCACGGTACTTTTAACAGTGTCATTATGCTTGCTCCGGTCTATTGGTGTTCCTCCCATCCATCGAAAATACCATCCAAAAGGCGGTTTAAACAAACTTTGCTTTCCTATAAAATTTACTTCCTTGTCGAATATTCTGCGCACCAATAATCCCAGAAAAAAATCAATCCAACTTGTATGCGGAACTACAATGACAACACACTTGTCCACATCCGGAAAATTACCATGTAGTTTCCATCCAAGAATTCTAAAATAGAGCCATTTTGCTAGAGTATTCATTTAGGTATAAACTGTTTTATAACATCGCTAAAGTTTAAAATAAAGATCCCCTCTTCCCTATTTTAGACTTAAAATTAATTGGTTACAATAAAGGAATATATTTCTGGTTAAGGAGGGCTTTCACTATATCTTATCGTAAATACTTCTTAATTTTGAAGGAGTTATGATATTGCGCCAGTTGCTTCCCAATGCATTTTCCCAAAGCGGCTCCATGTTCATGGCCACCTGTATCATCGTATTCATTTCATCTTCCGTCAGATTCTTACAGATACCTACCGGCAAGACAATATCATTGTGTCGCATCATCTTTTTAAATAGCTCCACACCTTCCGGATAATATTCTTCGAGATGTTGAAAAACAAGACAATTCCCAATACCGTGTTTTGTTCCTAAGACATACGATAAGCCATAACTCATTGCATGGGCCACTCCTACCTGTGAATACGCAATGCTCATACCTCCATGCCATGAGGCCATCATTAATTTATCTCTGGACTCCGACGGTGATAGAAAGCCTAAAAACACTTCCTTACACAGCTCTAGTGATTTTTCCCCGTAACTCTGGCTAAAAGCGTTTAAATACGTGCCATTTAAAGATTCTATACAATGAATAAAGCAATCCATCCCGGTATAAAACCATTGCTCTTTAGGAACTCCTATAGATAGATCCGGATCTAACAGTACCTGATCGAACGTAGTGAAATCCGAATTGATTCCTAATTTTTTTTCAGGACCCAGCAGCACCGTGGTTCGGGATACCTCGGCCCCTGTTCCGCTTATGGTTGGAATACCCACATGGTAGATCGCGGGTTTAGAAACAAGATCGTACCCCTGATACGTAGCTGCAAAGCCAGTATTGTTTAATAAGATAGCAACTGCTTTTGACAGATCTAAAAGTGTGCCTCCACCAATACCTATGATACCGGAAGGGTCTTCCTGAAAATCTGACCTAATTTTACTAACCAGCGCATCTACCTGAGTTGTTTTGGGTTCCTCGCTGGCAGAAATAAATATAATCTGATCATTAAAAAGTAACGGTATTTCGTTAACGAGTAAAGAATTCTCAAACACATCATCGACAAGGAAGATCATGGGGGCTTCAGAATTTTTACGCATAGGTAATAAAATATCGCCTAATTGACCAAAACAACCTCTTCCAAATACTACGCGAGGTACCATTGGAAAATTTCGAAATTTGCTATTTATATCGTTCTTCACAGTTTTTATTATCAGTTCTTTATTGCGATCCATAGCCTTATTTCAGATGCTTTAAAAGGTCCTTCAAAGAACCAATTGTTAGGTGATTATTCGTATGTTCCTCCGGGTGCACTTCTTCATGCGCCCAGGTCGTATGAAAAGGCACGTGGACGGCCTGTGCACCAATATTTATAATAGGTAGCACATCCGATTTTAATGAATTTCCAATCATTAAAAATTCGTTTACATCAACTCCTAAATGGTCCAATAAATTTTTATAATTATGTTCTTTCTTATCACTTAGCACTTCCACGTGATGGAAATACTTGGATAATCCAGATCTTTCTAACTTTCTTTCCTGATCTAATAAATCGCCTTTGGTCAGGACAATCAATCGATAATTCTTCGATAATTGTTTTAATACGGCTTCTACATCATCTAATAATTCAACAGGACGCGCGATCATTTCTTTACCAAGATCCAATATTCTGGATAAGGTTGTCTGTGATACCTGATGATTTGAAAGATCTAACGCAGATTCTATCATAGAGAGCACAAAACTCTTGATGCCGTACCCATACAACTCTAAATTATCGATCTCGGTCCTAAAAAGCTCCTGATCTATTTTATTCTTCGTCTCATAGTTCTCCAATAAGGCAGCAAAGCTTTCCTCAGCTTCCCTAAAATAGGTTTCATTTACCCACAAGGTATCATCAGCATCAAAACCTATGACCTTTATAGCACGATAGTCTACTTCCACACTGCTTTTGCTTTTTCCAGATCATCTGGTGTATCAATTTCTATTCCTGTAACGTCTGTTTCCACCATTTTAATCTTCTTTCCATATTCGAGATACCTAATAGCCTCTATTTTTTCGGCCGCTTCCAAAGGTAGCATGGGTAATCGTTTAAAATCTAACAGTGCCTGTTTCCTAAAGGCATACACCCCTTTGTGTTTGTAATACACCAATGCTATTTCAGCAGCTCTTGGATAAGGAATCACAGCTCTTGAAAAATAAAGTGCAAAATTACTGTGATCCACGATCACTTTTACGGTGTTAGGATTGGAAATATCCTCCTCATCCTTAATTTGAGTCATCAAAGACGCAAGATCTATCTCATTAACCAGATCGGTCTCAAAAACCTTGAGTAGTCTGGCCAGACTTTCTTTATCCGTAAAGGGCTCATCGCCCTGAACATTCACCACAATATCAATATCCATCGCCTCAACGGCCTCCGCAATACGATCGCTACCACAATCGTGTTCTTCTATACTCATAATAGCATTTCCGCCTGCCTTGGTAATCGTATCGTAAATAACCGAACTATCGGTTACCACATATACAGCATCGAACAACTGAGTGGCTAATGTTGCCTCATAGGTTCGCAAAATCACCGGTTTACCTGCCAGATCTTCCATTAACTTCCCGGGAAAACGCGAAGCTGCATATCTAGCAGGGATCATGGCTATAATTTTCATCTTTTTCATTTCATTTTTAATTATTTGCTCAATCGCGGCCTCAGTTTACGGTATATAGAAAATATGATGATCAGTATTACGATAACCAATAGGGCTGCCACAATAGGAACAAATATTGAAGCTGCTGTGACTACCACTGCGGTGCCAGTTTCTACTGCCGAAATAACCGGATTACCTAAACCCCCGGTTGTTGCGGTTGATGCTAACCTAGTGGTAGCAGAAGCGCCTCGTATGGCCGTTGCGGTACCTCCTCCGGCAATAATCGCCAAAGACCAGGTTACCACCGGATCTAAATCAGAAATTGTAGCGACCATCACTGCCGTACCAGCTATTGCAGCCAACGGTATGGCCATACTATCTAAAAGCGAATCTACCCATGGGATGAAATAGGCAAATATTTCTATAAGAGTAGCAACACCTAAAGTTAGGATAGCAGCTACGCTACCTATCCATTCCCAGCTTTCATTTACATCCCATACCCCAAAATAAGAAGCAATGCTTAATGCAAACAATGGTAAAAATACCCTAAACCCAACTGAAGCAGCTAAGCCAATACCCAGAAAAATACTTATGATGGTTTCAGAAGTCATGCATAGCAATCTTAAGACTAAAATAACGTATTCTTAATCAACAAAAAAATCACTTTTAAAACCTATTAAAAACAATTTTTCTTTCGCCCTGGTAACTGCGGTATACAACCAGCGTAAATATTCACGATCTGGACCGTTGGGCAGGTATGGTTGCTCCACAAATACTGTATGCCATTGCCCGCCTTGTGATTTATGACAGGTTATTGCATATGAGAATTTAACCTGAAGTGCATTGAAATATTTATTGTTCTTTACAGCCAAAAATTTCTTGTATTTAGAAGTTTCATGGGCATAATCCTTAAGAACCTCATTGTAGAGGACATTTCCATCTTCATATGAAAGCGAAGGTGTCTCTGCACTGATAGTATTTAAAAGTAATACGGTTTCAAATGGTTTTTGATTAGGATAATCTGTCATTTTTACTTTTACTTCAGCAAATTTAAAACCATAGAGTTCTTTAATCGAAAATATCTCTAATACTTCCACGATATCCCCGTTGGCAATGAAGCCGGCTTCAGAAGTAGGCTGTAACCAGAAATAGTTGTTTTTAACCACCATTAAATAATCCCCAACAGCGATCTCGTTTTCAAGAAACAGTATTTTGTTGCGAATACTCTCGTTATATAAATTAGCCCTCTTATTTGATCTGACAATAAATACAGTTTCTTCTTTACCATTGGCAGCATACGAACTCTCTATAGCTTCCTGAATATCGTATCCATCTGTTAACCTAACAATATCTGCATAACCTTCTACATTAAATTGAAACTTGTCAAAAAATTCTGTTTGAAGTTGATCTCTCAAATTCGTTGCATTAACAAGAATACCTGAGTCCTGAGCTTGTCGCACCACCTCATCTAACTCTATAAGAGTAACTTCCTTATTATAATTTAACCGCAGTACCTGCTCATCTAATGCCGGACTCAGGGTCAGATGCACGGGTGGTAATTGTGCCGTATCTCCTATCAGTATTAGCTTACATAGATGCCCGGAATACACAAACTGTATCAGATCATCTAACAGGGACCCATTCTCAAATAACTTAGAATCTGCCGGAGTATCAGGAATCATAGATGCTTCATCTACTATAAAAATAGTATTGCGATGCTTATTAGGTGCTAAAACAAAACGAATGCCTCCTCCCCGTTCTTTTTTTGGAAAATAGATTTTTCTATGAATGGTAAAGGCCTGCATTTTAGCATAGCTCGACATTACTTTTGCCGCTCTCCCTGTAGGTGCCATTAAAACCGCCTTTATGGAGGTTTTCCATAGGTTAGTGACTAAATTTCCAATAATGGTTGTTTTACCTGTTCCTGCAAATCCTTTAAGTAAAAAAAGCCTTTCTTTATCCTTTGATAATGTGAATTCTGATAATTGCTGAAGGGTAAGGTCTTGCTTCGCCGTGGGAATATGCGGAAACTTTTCTTTTAGAAGCGTATAAAATGAAGCGGCAGTCGGTGTTACCATAGGCCTTCAAAGATAATCAGGATTTTTGGGTGAAAACCTTTTACGATTAAAAAAAAATTGTAGTTTTGTGAGAACCGCTAAATTAAATTAACACCAGTAAAAATGAAAACCATCATTCAATTAGTACTCTGGGTTCTTTGTATCGTCTTAGGTTATTTGATTTATAGATCTGTAACCGGACCAATAGAATTTAAACAAGAGAAGCAAGAACGATTTTCCAAAGTTATTTCTAAACTCAAGGATATTAGAAATTCGCAAGAAGCTTACAGAAATGTCAATGGAAAATTTGCAAATGACTTTAAAACTCTAATTGCTTTTGTTGATACGGGTAAATACACCATTACTCAGCGAAGAGATTCGTCTTACATGGAATATGACAAAACATATGGAATAGATATGTTAAAAGAACTTACCATCATTGATACCCTGGGATTTATTGGTGTAAAAGATTCCTTGTTTAAAGGGGATGATCGTTATAAAACGATGATGAATGTACCTTATGCTCAAGGTGGGGAAACATTTGAAATGAAGGCAGATATAATAGATAAAGGTGGATATAGGGCTCCTGTTTTTGAAGCAAAAGTTAAGAAAAGTATTATACTATACGACCAACCAAAAGACTTACTTGCCAAAGAAAATGCACATGTAAGTGTGGAAGAAGTAAATGGCCCTGAGATAAGAGTTGGTTCACTAACAGAAGTAAGTACCAACGGTAACTGGCCCCCTATCTATGACAAAAAAGGAGACCAATAAAAACTACAGTAAAGATATACTACTGGAAAATTATCATAAATTGTCCATTCAGGTTAGCCTGAATGGACTTTCTTTTTGCGTTTTAGATAGCATAGGAAAAACTTTACCCCTCTGCAAGGAACTAACTTTTGGAAGAGAGCTTTCCCCATTTGAGGTTCAGAAAGAATTAAAGAATTTCCTGAGAGATAACGATGTTGAAGAATATTCCTTTTCCGAGGTGGTGGTAGTTCACCGTAATAATCTCTTCTCACTGGTTCCGCAAGCACTTTTCGATAAAAAGGAATTAGCCAACTACTTAAAATTTAATGCTAAGATTCTGGCAAACGATCGTATAGAATATGACGAGATAGCTACCTATGAATTGATAAATGTCTATGTGCCGTTCTCCAATATCAATAATTACATCTATGAGCTTTTTGGCGAATTTAACTTTTATCATCACGGTTCTATTATTACCCAGGCTGTATTAGCTTCCCATAAAATAGACACGGAAGACATCTGCTATGTGTATATCTCTGAGGGAGCAATGGATATTATCATTACAGGGGGGAAAAAACTACTTTACTTTAATCACTTTCATTTTACCACAACAGAAGACTTTGTGTATTACCTGCTATTTACATTTGAACAATTAAAATTAGATTCCAGATCTATAAAACTTCGTCTTTTTGGGGATGTTGAAGAAGGCGATGCACTCTATACTGTGAGTCAAGAATATGTTCAAAACGTGTCTGTATACCTGCCGTCCAATCCGGAATTTTTAAAAGACGACGTCATGGCAGATGCAACAAAATACCTTCTTATAAACGCTCTCAAATGAGAATCATCTCTGGGATTCATAAAGGAAAACGCATAATTGCTCCAAAAAAACTACCTGTTAGGCCTACTACAGATATGGCAAAAGAGGCGTTATTTAATATCCTGAACAATCTTTACCATTTTGAAGATCTCAGCGTATTAGACCTGTTTGCCGGTACCGGAAATGTGAGTTATGAATTTGCCTCCAGAGGAGTAGCCGACATCTATTGCATAGATAGTGATGCAGGGTGTGTAAAGTTTATTGAAAGTGTCTCTAAACAACTAGAGTTAGGCATTAAGGTTAGAAAAATAGATGTTTTTAAGTTTTTAGAACAAACGAGTAGTACGTTCGATCTTATTTTTGCAGACCCCCCCTATGATCTCTCTGTAGAGCTTTTTAGTAAAATACACCAAATAATATTCGACAGGAAGTTATTGAATCCCAATGGTAACTTAATTATAGAACATTCGAAACGTATGGATCTGTCGGGACTTTCAAATTTTACTTCCAAGAGGAAATATGGCAGTAGCGTATTTAGCTTTTTTGAAAACGCAGAAGATCTTTAAGAAATTAAAAAAGCAGGTCATAAGCCGGATTCTGTAGCCTTTTGACAGACTTCCTTATCATTTATCTAGATTTTTGGTTACCCAAAAACTCAAACCGCCTACCCTTCAGCTCGGGCGTGCAGCCCTCAAACACTGATATACATGACGTTTCACCGCATAGAGTTTACCTGATTTCACTACAGCATTACCTGTACATTCTTTCTGTTGCACTAGTCCTCTCCGATAAATCGGAGGACGGGTGTTACCCGCTATGCCGCACTGTGGTGTCCGGACTTTCCTCCCTGATGCAAACACCAGAGCGATAAGGTGACCTGCTACGTACAAAGGTACCCAATTGTTGATAAAAAATGGTGATTAGAAAAGAAAAGAAAGTTCTTAAACCATCGCTATTTTTATATTTGTATATTACCATGAATACCGGTGGTATTCATTAAATTGTGTCTTGTGGAACCCTTCATTGTATCAGCCAGAAAGTATAGACCTCAAACGTTTAAAGACGTAGTTGGGCAAGCGGCTATTACAAATACCCTAATGAATGCCATAGAAAACAATCATTTAGCCCAGGCTTTATTGTTTTGTGGACCCAGAGGTGTTGGTAAAACCACCTGTGCCCGTATTTTGGCAAAACAAATTAACCAGGATGGCACTGAGCAGGAAGATGAGGACTTTGCATTCAATATTTTTGAACTAGATGCAGCTTCCAATAACTCGGTAGATGATATTCGTAGTTTAATAGACCAGGTCCGAATTCCACCGCAAGTAGGTAAGTACAAAGTGTATATAATTGATGAAGTTCATATGCTTTCTCAATCTGCATTTAATGCCTTCTTAAAAACTTTGGAGGAACCACCTGCACATGCTATTTTTATATTAGCAACTACGGAGAAACATAAGATTATTCCAACCATTCTTTCAAGGTGTCAAATATTTGATTTTAAACGCATTACAGTTTCAGACGCTGCAGATTATTTAAAATATATCGCCGAACAACAAGGAATTAATGCAGAAGATGATGCACTTCATATTATTGCACAAAAAGCAGATGGTGCCATGCGAGATGCCCTTTCTATTTTTGACAGGGTAGTAAGTTTTTCCGGAAAAGAGTTAACAAGGAAGGCGGTTACCGAGAATTTAAATGTGCTCGACTATGATACGTATTTCGCTGTTACAGATTTAATTTTACAACATTCTATCCCTGAGTTACTTCTTACATTTAATCGTACCCTGGCACTAGGTTTTGAAGGGCATCATTTTATAATAGGTTTAGCTTCACATTTCCGGGATTTGTTAGTTTGTAAACACCAGGATACCATTGAGTTACTTGAGGTTGGTGAAAATGCAAAAAAACTATATCTGGAACAAGCAAAAAAAGCCTCTCAGGAGTTTTTATTAAAGGCATTGGATATCTCAAATCAGTGCGATTTGCAATACAAAACAAGCAAGAATCCCCGATTATTGGTAGAGTTGACTCTTATGAAATTAGCCTCTATCGATTTTAAGGGTGAAAAAAAAAAATCTGATGGCACTTTAAGGGATATTATTTCCTTTAAAAGCTTGATTCCTGCTTCGTTTTATAAGAAATCAGCAGCTACACAGCC
Organism: uncultured Muriicola sp.; assembly: GCA_965365635.1. Classification (GTDB taxonomy): domain Bacteria; phylum Bacteroidota; class Bacteroidia; order Flavobacteriales; family Flavobacteriaceae; genus Muriicola. The sequence continues at coordinate 13,021 of CBDUCK010000017.1, read as the reverse complement.
CCCTGCCGAACGGGTCTCCCCGGATGTAAATCTCATTGAAACAGCTCCAATTCCTGTTGTGGAAGAGATGGTGGAGGAGGAATTACCTGGCATAGAAACTACAGCCTATTCGGGAGCTAGTTCCACGGTGCAGGAAACTCTTGTTTCTGAGCCCGTACGTAAAATTACCATAAAAGAGCACTCTAACAGGGTTTCAGGTTTGTCCTTATCGAGTATTCAAGCCAAGAAGAAACATGAGCTAAACAAAATTGAAGTAACCTTTGATGAAGAAGAGCTTCCGGAAGATGCTTTTACAGAAAAGGAATTACTGGTGCACTGGGATGCCTACATAAAGAAACTAGATGCCGATGGCAGAAAAATCCTGGCATCGAATCTTAATGCAGATGTTCCGAAGTTGAAAGAGGGTCATATGATTTGCATAGAGCTTCCTAATGGTACCATGAAAAAAGAGATAGAAAGAGAACAATCCGGATTGATGAATTTTTTAAAACAAAGGTTAAATAACTATCATATTACGCTTTCTATTACCGTTAACGAAGAAACTGCTAAGAAATATGCTTTTACTCCGGAAGAAAAATATGAAAAGTTGCGTACGAAAAATCCGGCCATAGACCTCCTGAGAAAAACGTTTGATCTTGATCTTTAATTTTTTGCAACAAAACGCCTTACTGTGTATACCAGCATAACAACTGCTGAAAATAATAAGCCTAAAGCCTCCCTGCCCCGTTCAATATTCTCCATAGCACCTTCTCCAATAGAAACACCTTCAAACGTGTCTGGCCACACAAAAAAGGTTCCAATGAGGTAGGAAAAGAAGAGTATCGCACCGATGATAGCAGGTAATTTTCCAAAATAGAATGCCAATGATGCCAAACTGGCCAAACCATAAATGCAATACCACAGATAAGCATCCGGGTCGTTCCATTGAAGAAAGGCAGCCCAAGCAAACAAAAAGAAAAACAAAAAAGAAAATATTCTAAAAAATAGTGCCATCTGTAACCTGAGGATCACCTCATATATATTATATCCTATTAATACTTTTCAAATATAATTTATTGAATTTACCTGATTATCTTTGGGGGATATTAATTAGACTAAACATAATTAAACCTGCCATGCTTGGACTAAAATTACCTACCGATCCCCGCTGGGTGAATATTGTTGAAATGAATATCGACGAAATCCTTACAGACCATGCATATTGTGAACAAAAAGCTGCGAGTACTGCTATTTCTTTAATTGTCTCCTTCCCGGAATACACAGAACTAGTACGCGAAATGGTAGCGCTGGCCCGTGAAGAAATGGGGCATTTTAAGATGGTTCACGACAGAATTTTGGCACGTGGGAATACCTTGGGGAGAGATCGCAAAGATACTTATGTTATTTCCCTTTTAAAATTCTTTCCAAAAGGCGGGTCACGAACAACCCAGTTAATACATCGTTTATTATATGCCGCTTTGATTGAAGCAAGAAGTTGCGAACGATTCCGGTTATTGGCCGAGGAACTAAAAGATAGGGAGCTAGCCGATTTTTATCATAAACTAATGATTAGTGAGGCAGGGCATTACACCATGTTCCTGAAATTTGCAAGAACATATGCTGACCGAGATCTGGTAGACAAAAAGTGGCAAGACCTATTGGCTTATGAAGCTCAGATTATGAAAGATCTGGGAAATAAAGAAACTATTCACGGTTAAATTACGACTCCTTTAGTTTAGCAACATAATAGTCATACATGGCAAATTGCGAACGAAGAGCAGGCTTTTTATTTCGAACATAGGCATTGTCTTGTGCTTCATTAAATGCACGTGCTTTTACATTGTCGTTCCAGGAAATGTGAAATGTGTCTAAAAGCTCTTGTTTAATATCCTCATCATATATAGCACAACCTACTTCTACTCTATTTTCAATATTACGGGTCATCCAATCGGCAGAAGAAATATATATTTTAGGATCCCCGTCATTTCCAAAGATGAATAATCTTGGGTGTTCTAAAAATTTATCTACTATACTAATCGCTTCAATGTTTTCACTCATCCCTTTTATTCCAGGAATTAAACAGCAGATACCTCTTATTATAAGTTGAATTTTTACACCGGCATTGCTTGCTTTATACAATTTATCGATCATTTTATAGGAAGTTAAACTATTCATTTTTAATTTAATATAGGCTTCCTTCCCATTGCTGGCGTTTTCTATTTCCTGATCAATTAATCCTTTAAAATCGCTCCTGGTATAATGTGGCGATACAATAAGATGTTTATACTTGTTAATTTTATAGGTAGTTTCGAAGAAATCAAACACCATATTCAACTCCTTAAGAATCATATCATTGGAGGTGAACAAAGTATAATCTGTATAGATCTTTGCAGTCGCTTCATTAAAATTACCCGTGCTTATAAATCCATACCTATTAATTCCTTCATTTTCTTTCCGTTCAATAAGGCATATTTTACTGTGTACTTTAAGTCCCGGAACCCCAAATATTACTTTCACCCCCTCTTCCTGTAATTGCTCGGCATAACCAATATTAGCTTGCTCATCAAAACGGGCTCTTAATTCGATCTGAACTATAACCTGCTTCCCATTTTTTGCTGCATTTATGAGTGATGACACTACTTGTGAATTATCTGCTAAACGGTATACAGTAATCTTAATTGTTTTAACCTTAGGATCTAAAGCTGCCTCTCGCAAGAACTTAATTATATATCTAAATGTGTGGTATGGTGTATATTGCAAGTAGTCTTTCTGGGCGATACGCTCTAAAAGGCTACCTTCTAAACGCAACCCTTTTATTGGCAATGGTTGAATTTTCTGATACATCAATTGTTCTTTTCCCAAACTGGGAAAGCCCATAAAATCTCTTCTGTTATGGTAACGTCCCCCGGGAATTACACTGTCTGTATCTGATATCCCCATCTTATCTATAAGAAATTGCAAGGTTTCTTCAGCTATATTTTTGTCATAAACAAAACGCACTGGGTCGCTCGCTTTCCGGTTATCAACGCTAGAAGAAATTTTTTCTATAAAACTTTTACTTAGATCGTTATCAATATCTAATTCGGCATCTCTTGTAATTTTTATCATATGGGCCGAAATAGACTTATAGTCGAACATAGAAAATACACTATCAAGGCAAAAGCGAATAACGTCGTCAATCATTATCACGAAGTGTTTGTCGCCTTCCCTGGGGAGCACTACAAACCGGTCTATTCCTTTGGGAATTTCGATAAGTGCATATCGCTTTTCCTTTTTATGACTTGTTGGCCTTGTACTGTTATCTGAATCGAGTAACATCTTTACAGCCAAATACGCTGCAGAATCTTTTAATCTTGGAAATTTTGTTAGATCATTTAGAATAATGGTCATTAACTGGGAGCTCACCATTTCCAAAAAGTATTTCCTTAAAAAAATCGCTTGTTCTGGCGTTACTTCTTCTTCATTAATCAGGAAAATATTTTCTCTTTCGAGTTCCTTCTCAATTTCTTTTAGTATTTCTAAACTCCTCGTTTGTTGTTGAATTACAATCTTTGTAATCTCCTCTAAAAGGTCTTTGGCTACTTTCCCTCCCAATACACTCTTTCCCGATTTACCTGCTTCTACGATCCTTTTAACCGTAGCATAACGAACTTTAAAAAATTCATCAAGATTATTTGAAAAGATTCCTATAAAGCGGATTCTTTCAATTAATGGAACATTACTATCCGCACTTTCCTGTAGAACCCTTTCGTTAAACTTTAACCAGCTGATTTCGCGATTGATATACCGATTTTTTGTTTTGATCATTCTCTAAGCGCTTTTGGAAATATAGTTTGTACTGTTACCCCTTTATTGACGGTTTGCCACGTATCTGTATCAAATCTTAAGTGTACAAGACCCGTTGTTGGCACATTATCTATAGAGGTATCGCCTAACGTATTTGCTACATCGGTAAAGGCATAATTGTGACCAAAGATCATCACAGTATTCAGATGGTTGGGCAGACTCAATACAAACCGCATTACTTGTTCTCCCGAAAAATCATACAACGCTTTCTCCAAATTAAAATCACTTTCCGACAACCGGAGTTCTCTTAAGAAAATAGTGCAAGTATGAAGGGCCCTATTCGCAGGACTCGAATAAATTGCTTCTATAGGAATGTTTTGACTCTTAAAATTCGCTGCCACTAATTTGGCATCTCTAATTCCTCTTTCCTTTAAAGGACGATCTTTATCTCCTACTTCATATTCCCATGAAGATTTCCCATGCCTCACTAAAATAAGTTGTTTCATATTGTTACTATTACCATCATTTTGCAGGATTGTTATCTAATTATGGAAACTACCATCACTCACTACTTAAAATAGCAGTTACTTTTTTAAAACGCCTATGGCGCAAGGCGATCAATTTTCCAGTTAAGGTCTTTTTGCAAGGTGTAGCGAATACGATCATGCAATCTATTAGGTCTCCCCTGCCAAAATTCGATAGAAATCGGTTCTACAATATAGCCTCCCCAAAAATCCGGCCGATTAATTTCCTTGCCCTCATAGTCTTTTTCCAATTTTTTTAGTGCAGCTTCCAGATCTTCCCTGGAAGAAATTACGCTACTCTGATCAGATACTATAGCTCCTAATTTACTACCGTCTGGCCTGGATTCAAAGTACCCATCAGACAAATTTTCAGGAATCTTTTTTGCTCTTCCTTTAATAATGATTTGCCGCTCCATTGCATGCCAAAAAAAAGATAGGCAAACATTGGGGTTTGCCGCTATGGCTTTTCCTTTTTCACTTCTATAATTGGTATAGAATATGAAACCCTCATAAGTATACTTCTTTAATAGTACTACCCTGCTTTTGGGAAAACCGTCTAGACCAATGGTCGCAATTGTCATGGCATTGGCTTCGTCTGTAGTTTCCGAATGTACTACCTCATAAAACCATTTTTGAAAAAGCTCCATGGGATTATCAGAAATACTATCCTCTGTTAACGTCTTCTTTTCATATGATTTCCTGTAGTTTCCTAGGTCTTCTTGCATACTTATATGTAACATAATCCTCTTAACAAAGTTGGTGAAAACTTAACAAAAAGGGAAACGGAAACCCCCTTTTTGCATCAAAATGGCCAATTAAGGTTTATACCATGATTGTTATGATAAAAAAAATGAAATTATAACACGGGAAAAAGGTGAATCGAGACAGCGTTAGCTATTTATTAAAAAACAATTTCCTTTCCGTCTTCTGCCAAAAGGACATTGGAGAAAATAACCTGGGCCTCTTTCGAAAACATGGTAAAATCTTTGTAACGAGTTGAAAAATGACCCAGTAACAATTGCTTAACATCTGCTTCCTTGGCAATGGTAGCGGCTTCTTTGGCAGTAGCATGTTTCGTTTTACGAGCTAATTGTGCCTCCGATTCTAAAAAAGTTGCTTCATGATACAACAGATCTGCCCGTTGTATTAATGGTATAATCCTAGGATCATAAACCGTATCGCTGCAATATGCATAACTTTTGGGAGCCGGTGGGTCAAAAGTTAACTCGGCATTGGACAGGATGCTTCCATCTTCCAACATAACATCTTTCCCCTTTTTGATATTTGTATAATATGCTTTATCGATATCATATTTTGAGACAGCAGCAACATTCAGGGATCGTTCCTGTGGTTTTTCCTGAAACAAGAACCCGTTTGTATAAATACGATGATCTAATGGAATTGTGGTCACCCTCACCTTGTCATCTTCATAAAGGGGAACCGATTCCTTGCTCTCAAGTTCATGAAAGAGCAACGGATACTTTGTCCATGAATTCCCGACTTTAAGCAGTAGCGATATAACTTCCTTTATCCCCTTAGGACCATATATATGCAGTTCCTTTTCTCTTCCCAGCAGCTGAAAAGTACTTACCAACCCGGGCAATCCAAAAAAATGGTCACCGTGAAGATGGGAAATAAAAATATGGTTGATTCTGGAAAATTTGATTTTATGCTTTCTCAGCGCTACCTGGGTACCTTCACCACAATCTATCAGAAATAGATGGTTTTTTATATCTAAGACTTGTGAGGTAGGATTACTAAGTGTTCTTGGGGTAGCGGCATAACATCCTAGTATGTGCAACTTCATAAGTCATCTATTTGTTTCGAAGATACTTATTGGAATCCTCCGGTGAAAACATAGATTTAAAAGTAAATGCATAAGGTGTTTCACCAAATTCATTTAAATAATCTAAGCGCTCTTTGGCCTCTGCTAACCTAATTACCCTTTTATTGGTATACCAGCATGCCATATGCATGCTCTTCATCTTTGCAAACCATTCATTTTTTCTTTTGTAAATGGCAACATGGTCCGAATGGTACGTAAATTCTATTAATAGATCCCGAGACTTCCATACCGACATGTTCAACACTAAATTAGGGTCTTCAAATATTTCCGCTGCGTCTGAAGTTTCTTCCGCTTCATTCCAGCGCCATAGAAATCCCGGACTTTCCTCGGCAAGTGCATTAATTCTGTCTGTATTCTTTACGAAATCTGCCATTTGGGGATGATCTAAAGGCACTAACATCCTGGCTATATTCACTTGTGCGAAAAAGTGCGACATCTTTTAGAGTTCCAAATCTCGTTCTATTTCCTCCATTTCAATGATATCTCTTGCCTCCTGTATGCTTGGCACCAAGCATATTTCTTCCGGAACCTCATCATAGGTTACTTTATCTGTCACTAATACAAAAGATTTATTTTCGCTCCGATGTGCCCTGGACAGTTGTAAAAACTCGAGCACCTCATTCGCAGTAAGTTTTGTAAATGAAAATAGATTTACAATGATATGATCGTCCTTAATTTTTGGATATGAAGTTTTAAGATTCTCCAAAAATTTAACCAGGGAGATATTCTCTTGAAAAACAATGGTTGTATTTCCGTCCTTGTCAAAAATCATAGCGTCCTACTTTATCTGTGAAGCTAATAAATAAATTACTGCCATTCGTATGGCTACCCCATTTTCTACCTGATTTAAAATAATAGATTGAGAAGAGTCTGCCACATCACTAGTAATCTCCACACCGCGATTAATAGGTCCCGGGTGCATAATTACAATTTCTTTGTCGAGACTATTCAACAAAGGCTTATTTATACCGTATTGCTGGGTATACTCTCGTGTTGTTGGAAAATAACTTATTTCCATGCGTTCGTTCTGAATTCTGAGCATATTGGCTACATCACACCAGTTGAGCGCTTTTCTGAGGTCTGACTCAACTTCCACACCCAACGATTCTATATGTTTTGGGATAAGGGTCTTGGGGCCACATACTTTTACCTCAGCTCCTTGCAATTTCAAAGCAAAAATATTAGACAATGCTACTCTTGAGTGCAATATATCTCCTACAATCACCACCTTCTTACCGGAGACATTTCCTAACTTTTCTCGTATGGAATACGAATCTAGCAAGGCCTGAGTTGGATGTTCATGTGCACCATCGCCGGCATTTATGATAGCGGCATCTACGTGCTTGGATAAGAAGATTCCGGCCCCTGGATTGGGGTGCCGCATAACTACCATATCCACTTTCATAGATAAGATGTTATTTACAGTGTCTATTAGGGTCTCCCCTTTCTTGACAGAGGATTGGGATGCTGAAAAATTGATAACATCTGCGGACAAACGCTTCTCCGCAAGTTCGAACGACAGTCTGGTACGGGTACTGTTTTCAAAGAATATATTGGCAATGGTTATGTCTCTAAGTGATGGAACCTTCTTAATAGATCTATTAATTACTTCCTTAAAATGATCGGCTGTTTCAAATATGAGTTGAATATCCTTTTCGTTCAGATATTTAATTCCCAAAAGATGTTTAACACTCAATGATGGCATATGCTCATTTATTAACTAAATATACTACATCCTTACCTTCGTTTTCTTCCCACATCACTTTCACTTTTTCATTATTAATCGCATCTACTTGTCTCCCCCTATAATTAGGCTGAATCGGCAAATGCCTGCTAAATCGACGATCTATTAGTGTAAGTAATTCTATTTCCTGAGGTCTTCCAAATGACTGAATTGCGGTAAGCGCTGCTCTTATACTCCTTCCTGTATACAAGACATCATCTATTAAAACAACATTTTTGCCTTCCACTATAAAATCTATATTGGTAGTACTGGCTTCGAGGGGTTTATCGCCTCTTCTGAAATCATCGCGGTAAAAGGTGATATCCAATAATCCCAGCTCTATTCCGAGTACCTTGTAGTCCTCTTTTAAGATTTTGGCCAAACGCTGGGCCAGAAAAGACCCTCTGGGTTGCAAACCAATTAATACGGTGTTTTTAAAATCGAGATGGTTTTCTAATAGTTGACAAGCCAGGCGATGTAGAATGAGGTGAATTTCTTTTAAGGTAAGAAGTACTTTTTAACTAATGTTAATGCGACCAACCTATTTGAATACAAAAATAGGAATTTCTATTCAATAAAATGGCTGGGCAGCATGATAGTCTAATTTAACTCCTGTATGTACTACTTATTTAAGCGGATAAAAAAATAAGCCCCGGCATAAGATGCCGGGGCTTATAATAATAACTATGTATAACTAGTAATCTTATTTCTTCTTATTACCAGCTTCCATTTTCTCCTTCAACGCTTGTAATTGCTCATTGGCGTCACCTAAGGTAGGCTTAGATTCTTCCGCTGAAATTGCCGCTTTTTTCTTGGCAGCCTTTACATTGCGTTGTTCTTCTTCTTTAAAAATAGCTGTATGGCTAGCAACTACTCTCTTGAATTCTTTATTGAATTCAATGATTTTGAAAAGTGCTTCTTCCCCTTTTCCTAGTTTTTTACCATCTTCTTTTTCTAAATGACGTTGAGGAACAAAAGCAGTAATATCTTCATTAAATTCTATCACAGCTCCTTTATCTACAATCTCTGAGATAGACGCTGTATGCTCTGTCCCTAATGCAAACTCTTTTTCATATTTGTCCCACGGATTCACAGTTGTCTGTTTGTGTCCTAAACTAAGTTTACGACCTTCTACATCTAACTCAAGTACTTCTACTTCCAGCGTATCACCAACGGTAACAAATTCTGACGGGTGTTTAATTTTCTTAGTCCAGGAAAGGTCAGAAATATAAATCAATCCGTCTATTCCTTCTTCTAATTCTACAAAAACACCAAAGTTCGTAAAGTTTCTAACAATACCTTTATGCTTAGAGCCTACAGGGTATTTGGTAGTAATATCTGTCCATGGATCAGGAGATAATTGTTTAATCCCCAAGGACATTTTTCTATCTTCTCTGTCTAGTGTAAGTACTACTGCTTCCAATTCATCACCCACCTTCACAAAATCTTGTGCAGAACGTAAATGAGTAGACCAAGACATTTCTGAAACGTGAATCAATCCTTCAACACCTTCAGCAACTTCCAGGAACGCACCATAGTCAGCAATAACTACAACTTTTCCTTTTACCTTATCTCCTACTTTGATTTCATCTCCAAGAGCATCCCACGGATGTTTCTCTAATTGTTTTAATCCTAACTGGATTCTTGATTTGTTATCATCAAAATCTAGGATAACCACGTTTAGTTTCTGATCTAGTTCTACTATTTCATTTGGATGATTAATTCTACTCCACGATAAATCAGTAATATGTACAAGACCATCAACGCCTCCAAGATCAATAAACACACCGTAAGAAGTAATGTTCTTAACAATACCTTCAAGTACCTGACCTTTCTCTAATTGGCTTATGATCTCTTTCTTCTGCTCTTCAATATCCGCTTCAATTAGCGCTTTATGAGATACTACTACGTTTTTGAATTCATGGTTGATTTTCACCACCTTAAATTCCATTGTCTTATTAACGTATTGATCGTAGTCTCTAATTGGCTTCACGTCTATTTGAGATCCTGGTAAGAATGCCTCAATGCCAAAAACATCTACAATCATTCCTCCTTTGGTTCTGCATTTAACAAAACCAGTAACTACTTCTTCATTGTCGTGGGCAGCGTTAACTCTATCCCAAGCCTGAATTGTTCTGGCCTTTCTGTGAGACAACACCAATTGTCCGCTTTTGTCTTCACGAATATCAATAAGTACTTCTACTTTATCTCCTACCTTTAAATCTGGATTGTATCGAAACTCATTCAGAGAAATAACCCCTTCTGATTTGGCGTTAATATCAATAATTGCTTCGCGATCTGTAAGATAAGTAACTGTTCCTTGAACTACCTCTTCATCTGCAGTATCAACGAAATTCGCAGCTACTAATTTTTCAAACTCCTCTAATTTAGATTCGTCTACTCGTTCAATTCCTTCTTCATACTTATCCCAATCAAAATTTTCCAAAAATTCTTTTGGGTCTTGTTGAGGTTTTTCTGCCTTTTGTTCTTGAACCGTCTCAGTTACCTGAGTCTCTTCTGTTGTTGTTTTGTCTTCAGCCATTTGCTGATAATAATTTGTATTTCATAATCCTATAAGAGTTAAGCACTGATTATGAAAGATGTTTTTATTTATTTTTCTAATCCCTTTTCCTCTCAAATTATTCGCAAAAAAGGTGTGCAAAAATACAATTTAATTCTCGTTTTAACAACCTTATTTACAGAAGGACTAAAATTGGGATATTATTTAGCCAAATAATTACAAAATTTGTAACTTTTCAGGATATATAACAATCTAAAAAAGTTGTAAAAATGAGCGCAAAAGATAAGTATCAGGAGGTTCTTACATTAGGAGAACAATTAGGGATAGAAGATGGAAAAGTGTCTGAAGAAGATGGGGTACTAAAAATAAAGGGGCAGGCCAAAACTCTCTATGAAAAAGACCTGTTATGGGATAAAATAAAAGCAATTGGCGGAGAACACCCAAAAGATATTAAAGCCAATATTACAGTGGGAGATGAGAGCATTTATCATCGTCATGTTGTAAAAAGCGGCGAATCTTTAAGTAAAATTGCAAAACATTATTATGGTGACCCCATGAAGTACAAACAAATATTTTCGGCCAATACGAATATTTTAAAAAACCCTGATATGATCTATCCAGATCAGGTGCTGGTAATACCGAAACTATAAGTAATTAAGTGAAAAGGGCACCCTTGAGGTGCCTTTTTTATTGTTCTTGTATATATCGATCTGCCAATGCGCAAATTCGTTCAAACTGCTCTGAAGTACTCATATGGCTATTATCGAATTCTATGGCATCTTTCGCTTTCTTTAAAGGAGAAAATTCTCTGTGTGAATCAATATAATCACGTTCCTGCACATTTCTCAACACCTCTTTATAGGTTACTTTCTCCCCTCTGTCTAATAATTCCTTATATCGCCTGTTTGCTCTTATTTCGGGAGCAGCTGTCATAAATATCTTAAGCTCCGCCTCGGGGAACACTACTGTACCAATATCCCGACCATCCATCACAATCCCCTTATTTTTTCCCATTTCTTGCTGAAGTTGCACCAATTTTTGCCGCACTTCTTCCAATACCGCTATTTTGCTCACATATTGTGAAACTTCCAGCGTCCGGATCTCCTTTTCCACATTAGTGGTATTCAGGTACATTTCCGAATATCCAAGTTCCGGATTAAACTTAAATGCCAGTTGAATATTCGACAAATCGGCGATGAGGGCTACCGAATCCTGATGATCAGGGCCAATATATCCATGTTGTAGAGCATACAGCGTAATAGCCCGGTACATAGCTCCTGTATCTACATAGACATAGCCCAGTGCCTTGGCCAACTGCTTTTGCCTGTAGAAGAAAACCCGTCTATGGCTATGGTGATTTTTTTCATGAAATAAAAGTAAGCAGAATTGTTGTAAGCTTCAGCCTTGTTTTTTGATTATACAATTAAACAAGGCTTCTGCCTACCATACACTGTATGCAAAAATTACTTTTAAAGCTTTTTTGGATTTTTAACTTTCTGATTGGTTACAGCAATATTTATCACCTCACTCATATCTGTAACATAATGAAAAGTAAGGCCTTTCAGATAATCTTCTTTTATCTCCAGAACATCTCTTCGATTCTCTTCACAAAGAATGATCTCTTTAATGCGAGCGCGTTTTGCCGCTAATATTTTTTCTTTAATCCCTCCTACCGGCAATACTTTACCCCTTAGTGTAATTTCCCCGGTCATAGCTGTACTCTTTTTTACCTTTTTTTGAGTAAAAAGTGATACTAATGACGTTAGCATGGTAATACCTGCACTAGGTCCGTCTTTAGGCGTTGCTCCTTCAGGAACATGAATATGCACATTGTATTTATCAAAGACCTCTGGGTCTATGCCAAACGAATCTGCATTAGATTTTATATATTCCATGGCAATAGTAGCGGACTCCTTCATCACTTTCCCCAGATTCCCTGTAATATTAAGCTGTCCCTTGCCTTTTGAAAGTATCGATTCAATAAAGAGAATATCACCACCTACGCTTGTCCAGGCCAAACCGGTAACTACACCTGCTACTTCATTGTTTTCATATTTATCGCGCTCCATCCTGGCAGGTCCTAAAACTTTTTCCACATCTTCGTTTGTTACTTTGATGTCGTATTCTTCTTCCGTGGCAATAGATTTTGCAGCGAACCGAACCATTTTGGCAATTTGTTTTTCCAAACTACGCACTCCTGACTCTCTTGTGTACCCCTCAACAATTTTCTCTAATTGTCGTTTTCCTATTTTCAGATCATTCGTTGTAAGGCCGTGTTCTTTTAATTGTTTAGGCAATAAATGTCGCTTTGCAATTTCAACTTTTTCTTCAATAGTATACCCCGTTACATTAATAATCTCCATCCTGTCTCTTAATGCAGGCTGAATACTAGAAAGGTTGTTGGCGGTAGCAATGAACATTACCTTAGATAGGTCATATCCCATTTCTAAGAAATTATCGTGAAACTCGCTGTTTTGTTCCGGATCTAATACTTCCAGCATTGCAGAAGACGGATCCCCCTGATAGCTATTTGAGAGTTTGTCTATCTCATCTAAAATAAAAACTGGGTTGGAAGTTCCTGCTTTTTTAATGCTTTGTACTATTCTTCCGGGCATGGCGCCAATATAGGTTTTTCTGTGTCC
>CBDUCK010000016.1:0-22397 GCA_965365635.1 uncultured Muriicola sp. | reverse complement strand
TAAAAGCTGAAACTGGCGCGGACGGTTCCCGGGATACTGTAAAAATCCATAATGGGTTGTGCACAATGATGGCCTGTCCTCACGGCTATGCCCATTTTATCTAGAAGTGTACCAATGTCATAGGGGTGTATCCCATCTATATTAAATGAAATAACAGCCGTTTTATTTTCTGAAGTTCCGTAGATTCTAACGCCACCTATTTCAATTAATTTTTCAGTAGCATAGGCCAGTAATTCATGTTCATACTGGGCTATTGCTTCTAAACCAATGCTATTCATATAATTTAAAGCTGCTCCAAATGCAATTCCCCCACAAATATTAGGGGTGCCGGCTTCAAATTTATGAGGCAACCCGGCGTAGGTTGTTTTTTCAAAGGTTACTTCCTCAATCATCTCACCTCCACCCTGATACGGGGTTAATTGAGCAAGCCATTTTTCTTTTCCATATAGCATCCCAATCCCAGTTGGACCGCAAAGTTTGTGAGCTGAGGCGGTATAAAAATCAACATCCAGGGCTTGCACATCTATTTTAATGTGGGGGGCTGCCTGGGCCCCGTCTAGTAAAACCGCCGCTCCAACTTTATGGGATTCGGCAATGATCTCCTTTATAGGGTTAATAGTTCCCAGCGCATTAGATACATGATTACATACCACTATTTTTGTTCTATCGCTAAGTAGTTGTGTAAACTCATCCATTATAAGTTCACCATCCTTATTCATTGGGATAACCTTCAATACAGCCCCGGATCGTTCACAGAGCATTTGCCAGGGGACAATATTTGAGTGGTGCTCCATGGCAGATACTAGCACTTCGTCTCCGCTTGCTACGAAAGACGAAAAACCATTGGCTACCAAATTAATACTGTGGGTAGTGCCAGAAGTGAATAGTATCTCGTACGCCTTAGAAGCATTAAAGAATTGCTGAAGTGTAATACGTGCTTTTTCATAGGCATCGGTAGCTTCCTGTGATAAGGCATGCACTCCACGATGAATATTCGCATTGTAATTACTGTAATAATCAACAATTACATCTATGACCTGTTGTGGTGTCTGAGAGGTGGCCGCATTGTCTAAGTACACTAATGGACTTCCATTGACCTCTCTTTTTAATATTGGAAAATCGGCACGTATACGGGGTATGTCCAATGTTGTTTCTGTCATTATAATTGCATCTAAACTGCTAGTGCTTATAAATCGAACCCTAAACGGACTCCTAGTTTAGTTGCAATAAGCATGTTAATACGTTTTTTTAGTTCCGGGATCCGGACACTTTCCAATACATTATTGGCAAACGCATACATCAGCAAGGCACTTGCTTCCTTCTTTGGAATACCTCGGGATTGCAAATAAAACATGGCATCCTCGTCTAATTGCCCAATAGTACAGCCATGAGAACACTTTACGTCATCTGCAAAAATCTCTAGTTGCGGCTTGGTATTGATCGTTGCCTTATCGCTTATTAAAATGTTGTTGTTTTGCTGAAAAGCATTTGTTTTCTGTGCTATCTTATCTACAATGATCTTCCCATTAAAAACCCCTGTGGATTTTTCTCCATAAATTCCCTTATAATCCTGATGACTTTCACAATTAGGTTGTTTGTGATGTACCAAGGTATGATGATCTACGTGCTGTTTTTCCCCGATAATGGTTACGCCCTTCATAGTAGAATCTATGTGCTCTCCATTCTGAAAAAAGTTAAGGTTATTTCGTGTTAGTTTTCCGCCAAAAGAGAAGGTATGAACCTTCACTACGCTGGTATCTTTCTGAGAAATATACGTATTGTCTATAAAGGAAGCACTATGATTGTCATTTTGAACCTTATAATAATCTACAATAGCGCTCTTTGCCGCATATATTTCTGTAACGCAATTAGTTAACACCTCATTAGAAGTAAGGCTTTGATGCCGTTCAATGATCTGCACCTCAGCATTTTCTTCAACAATGATCAGATTTCTAGGTTGTAATAGTAAAGAAGCTTCATTCCCCGTGGCGAAATGCAAAATTTCTACCGGCTTTTTTGGCGCCTTATTTTTGGGGATATAAATGTAGGCCCCTTCTCTGCTAAACGCAGTATTTAGAGTTGTAAGCGATTCGTCCTTAGATGCTATTTTATTGAAATACACATCTACCACTGGCTTGTACATGGGTTTGGTCAGGGCTGAGCTCATTAAACAAATATCTACCCCATCATGCGTGGTCTCAGATAAATAAGAGCTATAGATACCATCAATAAAAACAATCTTGTACGTGTCTATTTCGTGTAAGAAGTATTTCTTAACATGATGATATTCTAGTGCATTCTCTGCTTTTGGAAATATGCTGAAATCTATCTTTTGCAAGCTATTCAAAGAAGTATATTTCCAGGCTTCCTGTTTTTTGTTTGGAAATCCTTTTAATTCAAAATTTTTGATGGCTTCCGACCGAATATCATGAACAGGATGATCTATGTCCACACTGTTTTCAAATGCCATGAAAGAAGATACCAATTTGTCCTTTAAATCCATTTCGTGTCTGTTCAGTTTAAACTACGGGCTCTTGTTTTAGCCAGTCGTAGCCTTTTTCTTCTAGTTCTAATGCCAATTCTTTGGTGCCCGATTTAACAATTTTTCCATCATGAATTACGTGAACAAAATCTGGAATTATATATTCCAGAAGTCGCTGATAATGAGTAATAAGGATCACTGCATTATCTTTTGTTTTTAACTTATTAACTCCATTGGCTACTATACGCAATGCATCAATATCCAAACCGGAATCTGTTTCATCCAGGATGGCCAATTTTGGTTCTAGCATGGCCATTTGAAAAATTTCGTTTCGTTTCTTTTCCCCACCGGAAAATCCCTGATTTAAAGATCTGGATAAAAACTTGCGATCTATCTCCAATAGCTCAGATTTTTCCCGAATCAATTTCAGCATTTCATTTGCCGGCATATCTTCTAACCCACGAGCTTTTCTAGATTCATTAATGGCTGTTTTCATGAAATTTGTCACGGAAACACCGGGTATCTCAACCGGATACTGAAAGGAAAGAAAAATACCTTTATGCGCTCTTTCCTCCGGAGATGCATCTTCCAAATCCTCCCCTTCTAAAATGATTGTGCCTTGGGTGATTTCAAAATCTTCTTTTCCGGCTATTACAGAAGCAAGTGTGCTTTTACCAGAACCATTAGGCCCCATAATAGCGTGTACTTCTCCTGGTTTAACTTCCAAGTTAATCCCTTTTAGAATTTCTTTGTCTTCTACCCTTGCATGTAGATCCTTAATTTTTAGCATGTTCTACTATATTAGTTTTTTTATAATTGCCGTTGAGATGAATTAACCAACCGACCCTTCTAGACTTATTTCCAATAGTTTTTGAGCTTCAACCGCAAATTCCATCGGTAATTTGTTTAAAACTTCCTTACTAAAACCATTAACAATCAAGGCAATGGCCTTTTCGGTTTCAATACCTCGCTGGTTACAATAGAATATTTGATCTTCCCCTATTTTACTGGTGGTTGCTTCGTGTTCTATTTGAGCTGTTTTATTTTTTACTTCAATGTAAGGAAAGGTATGAGCGCCACAGTCATTTCCCATTAATAGGGAGTCGCACTGCGAAAAATTACGTGCATTTTTAGCCCTGCTGTTTACTTGTACCAATCCCCTGTAACTATTTTGCGATTTTCCTGCAGAAATTCCCTTGGAAATAATGGTACTCTTGGTATTCTTTCCAATATGAATCATTTTGGTTCCAGTATCTGCCTGTTGAAAATTATTTGTTACGGCGATTGAATAGAATTCTCCAATAGAATTATCTCCTTTTAATATACAAGATGGGTATTTCCAGGTAATGGCCGATCCGGTTTCTACCTGTGTCCATGAGATCTTGGCATTCTTCTCGCATATTCCTCTTTTGGTCACAAAATTATAGACCCCTCCTTTTCCTTCCTTATCTCCAGGATACCAATTCTGTACCGTAGAATATTTTATCTCGGCACCATCTAAAGCGATAAGCTCTACCACAGCTGCGTGCAACTGATTCTCATCTCTGGAAGGTGCTGTACATCCTTCCAAATAACTCACATAACTAGATTCATCCGCAATTACCAGCGTTCTTTCGAACTGTCCGGTCCCTGCCTGGTTAATTCTAAAATACGTTGAGAGTTCCATAGGGCAGCGGACTCCTTTTGGGATATAACAAAACGATCCGTCAGAGAACACTGCTGAATTTAAAGCGGCATAATAATTATCTTTTGGAGGCACTACAGACCCAATATATTTCTTTACCAATTCCGGATGTTCCTTAATGGCTTCGGAAATAGGGCAAAAAATAATCCCTTTTTCTGCAAGTGTTTTCTTAAATGTGGTGGCAACGGAAACAGAGTCCATTACGATATCTACTGCAACGCCAGCCAACATTTTTTGCTCGTCTATTGATATCCCTAATTTTTTAAACGTATCGAGCAATTCGGGATCTACCTCATCCAGGCTATCGTATTTTGGCTTACTGTTAGGAGCAGAGTAATAACTAATATCCTGAAAATTCGGCTTATTGTAATGAATATTTGCCCATTCTGGTTCTGTCATTTCCTTCCAGCCCTTATACGCCTTAAGTCGCCATAAGGTCATCCATTCTGGCTCTTCTTTCTTCTTTGAAATAGCAATAACTATTTCTTCACTTAACCCTTTTGGAAATGTATCGGACTTAATGTCGGTATAAAAACCATACTCGTACTCTTTGGTTTCCAGTTCCTTTTTTAATTCTTCCTCGGTATATGCCATATATTCTTAATTAGATCCTCTTTCTTTCGATACCGGATATAATACTATAATTTAATCTGCTTACAAAGAGAAACTCTCTCCACAACCGCAGGTTCTTTGTGCGTTTGGGTTGTTAAAAACAAACCCTTTCCCATTTAATCCGCCAGAATATTCTAACGTAGTGCCTACCAGATAAAGGAAGCTTTTCTTGTCCACTAAAATGCGAACTGCATTGTCCTCAAATATCTTATCTGTTTCTGTCACCTTATTGTCGAAATTTAGCTCGTACGATAATCCACTGCAACCGCCACTTTTTACTCCAACACGCACGTAATCCTTAGCCGCATCATAGCCTTCTTCAGTCATCAACATGGTGACTCTTTTTTTGGCTGTTTCTGAAACTTTAATCATTCTTAATTGGATTTATTCTAAATAGTTTACAAATATAATGCAAAACTGCTGTTATAACCTATATCCTAACATTATAATAACATATTGAAAGATCAGAAAATTCTATGAAGAGAAGCGAACAAGGCGTCCTTTAATCCCCTTTTGATCAGGGGTGTTATGTGTAATTCTATTCTACTTTAATCAAAACCAGATCTGTACTTCCTCTGCCTTCCAGTTCGTCAAAGTCGGTGCTATTGCTTTCCCCTGCTAATCTGAGGCCGCCATCACCAGTCTGTATGGCATCAAAACCATATTCCAAACCAGCCCCTCCAAAAGATTGTTGCCATAACAGGTTCCCTAGCCCATCAATTTTTAACAGCCATAGATCATTCTCTCCTGCATTTTCGAAGAGATCCAGATCATTACTTTTAGAATTTCCTGAGATTACAAAACCGCCATCTTGGGTAGCGCTTATGCCTTCAGCTCCATCAAAACGGGTTCCTCCGTACGTTTTTTCCCATATTATATTCCCATTACTATCCACCTTTATAACCCAGACATCGGATTCCCCATGGTTGCTAAAAACATCCCCATCGGTGCTAAAAGTGCTGCCTGTAATTATATATCCCCCGTCCTCGGTTTTGGCAATGTCCTGTGCTATTTCTATACCGGAGCCCCCATACGAACGTTCCCATACTAGCGCTCCTAATCCGTCGATTTTTACTACCCAAAAATCATAGCTCCCTCTGGAATTAGAGATATCAAAATCATTGCTCTCAGTAAATCCGGCCATAACAAATCCTCCTTCATTACTTGTCACCACCGCATGGGCCCTATCATTATTAGAGCCTCCAAAATACTTCCTCCATAGAAGTTCTCCCTGAGCATTTAGTTTAGTGCCCCAAAACTCACCAACACCATGCCTTGTTAAAGTATATGACTTATCTGTATACCCATCTGCCTTTGCAGAAGTTATGTCCAAAAATCCTGTGAAGAAGAATCCCCCATCCGCGGTTTCTACCAGATCGTAGGAATGGTCGTGTCCAGAAAAACCGAAACTTTGTTCCCATTCTATGGTTCCCTGAGCATCTAATTTCAATATCCAGTTATCATGAAAACCTTCATTATTACTACTATCTCCATCATCGCTCATGGCATATCCGGTAAGGGCAAACCCACCATCCGAAGTTTGGATAACAGATTGCCCGCGGTCGTCCTTGCTTCCGCCATAGGTTTTAGACCAAAGTACACTTCCTTCAGCGTCGGTTCGCAGCAACCAATAGTCATTTACCGGAAAGGTCTTTGAATCTAAATCCCCGTCTGTACTATTAGAAAAGCCGAAGACGGCAAATCCACCATCCGAAGTTTCAATAATTGCACGAGGCGTATCTTCCCCCGAACCGCCATAATTATACATCCAGGCTATTTCTCCCGTGAAGGAATTAGCCATCTTTTCGGGCACTAAACTATCGGCCTGGTCATAGGAACAAGAAACAAGCAGCAGAACCGATAAGAAAAATAGTACACGTACCATCAGAAAAGTTAATTCGATTTCTGGATTATAAATAACCCGGAATTTATATCGCTCACAATTATTTTACCGCTAGGCAAAAAGGGGTACACACTCCAAACGCCTTCAAAACCAGCATTATTATTTAGCGGATAAGTGTCAAAAAACCCTGCTTCCGTAATAGTGGCCCCGTCTATCCCCGAAATATCGAGCATGCGAACCCCTGCTGTATAATTGGCTAAAAAGTATTCATCTCCCTTAACATAGCCATTATGGTCTATAGCAGGTGTTGTACCTAAGTAGGTGGTATGCAGTACTGGGGCATCCAGATCTGTCATATCAAAGACAAGGGTTCTGGAATTAAAGCCAAAGTTGATCTCATCCAGTTCATCCCCAAGAATAAAATACCGCTGATCTTCTGTAAACCATCCTTGGTGGGTGTATCCAAGATTACTGTATTGTATGGATGAGATATTAGACGGATTCTGTTTGTCTGTTACGTCAATAACAGCCATTTGATTTTCGTTAGCACCAATGAATATTTCTCTTCCCGTGTAATCTGCATCGGGGCCATTATAACTTACCACCTGGGCATCATGGGTATACCCCGATGCCCCATAACCCCCTGCTGCTATTGGATTTTGTGGGTCCTGTACATTTATAAAATGAACGCCTCCATTATACATATCATCTCTTGCAGTCCCTACCGCATAGGCAAATCCGCTAGCTTCATTAATCACCACATTATGCGAGTTCCCAAAAGCAGTATATCGGGTATCGGAAGAAAATGTCCTTGGTGCCCCGGTTGCATTCCGCAAAGAAGTTAAATCAAAAATCTGCATCCCGTGACCGTCAGCTTCTGATCCTATGAAGGCGTGGTCATTGTATACTTTGATATCACGCCAGGGGCTCGACATGGTAGCTGTTGGTAATTTCCCAAGGTATTTAAGATCTTCGGTGTCCGATATATCAACAAAAGCAGTTCCATTATCCAATCCAATCAGCGCATATTCCTTATCGGTGGTCACATCTACCCAGCCCCAAATATCATTGGCCGACGCGGCGCTCAGTTGATTCAGGGAAAGTCTCCCCAAAAGGTCATACCCGCTACAAGGGTAGGCGCCTGCGAATCCGTTATCACAGGCTATAAAATTTGTTTGAGGGGTGCCGGGGTTATCCACCGGAGGTGTAATCACGTCTATATCATTGTCGGCTGAGCTATTGTTGGAACAAGCCGCACTAATGAGTACGCAGAAAAGAAATGCACTATACTTTTTCATAGCAAGAAATTTTAAGCCCCTTTACTTTTTCTATGTAAAGATACTATTTAATCTATATCCTCCTTATTTTTGCGGGATGCTGGAGAATAAAGATCAAGAGAAAACCGCCATAGAGCAACTAGGAGAATTTGGTTTAATCGACCATTTGACGAAAAATTTTTCGATTCAACAAAAGTCGACACTCAAAGGGATAGGCGATGACGCTGCCGTGTTAGATTTTGGTGGAAAAAAAGTATTGGTTTCCTCTGACCAGTTGATCGAAGGCATCCATTTCGATCTTAGCTATATGCCTTTAAAACATCTGGGGTATAAAGCGGCTATTGTTAATTTAAGCGACATTTATGCCATGAATGGGTTGGCTACGCAACTTATCGTCTCTTTAGCCGTGTCGAATCGTTTTCCCTTGGAAGCACTCGAAGAATTTTATGAAGGAATTGCCTTGGCCTGTTCATTATATAACGTAGATCTTGTTGGGGGTGACACTACCTCCTCAGACAAGGGGTTGTATATATCTATTACTGCCATTGGGGAGGCAGATGAAGCTGATATTGTATTTAGAAGCGGGGCCAAACCAAATGATCTTTTAGTAGTTTCCGGAGATCTGGGTGGTGCCTATATGGGACTACAGGTATTGCAACGCGAGAAAGAAGTCTTTAAAGTAAATCCGAACAATCAACCAGATCTGGAACCTTACAGTTATATTGTTGAAAGACAATTAAAACCAGAGGCCCGGATAGATATTGTAAAACTCCTTAAGGAATTGGACGTGCACCCAACATCTATGATCGATATCAGTGACGGACTTTCTTCTGAGATATTACACCTTTGTAAAAAGAGCAAAGTAGGGTGTCATGTTTACGAAGCAAAAATTCCATTAGACCCAACAGTAATTACTGCTTGTGAAGAATTTAAATTAGATAGTACGCTGGTAGCCC
The DNA here is from genome assembly GCA_965365635.1 of uncultured Muriicola sp. GTDB lineage: Bacteria > Bacteroidota > Bacteroidia > Flavobacteriales > Flavobacteriaceae > Muriicola. The sequence goes on along the minus strand of CBDUCK010000016.1, from coordinate 13,543 downwards.
TAAGTGGTGGTGAAGACTATGAATTGTTGTTCACTATAGATCAAAAAGAATTCCCGAAAATAAAGGGCAATCCTAATCTAACTGTCTTGGGGCATATGACAGAGATTGAAGAGGGTGCTCACTTAATTTCCAGGAATAATACTAAAGTTCCTTTAAAAGCGCAAGGTTGGAATTCATTCAACTAGGAGGCTTTACGCCACTTGCTGACTAGATCCGTGTCTCTTTTGGTAAATGATTTCCAGGGTATGATTAATATCCTGTAATTCTGGAGTAAGTACGGAAAGATTTCCGGTTACGTCCGTTGTTACCTCTTTACCGCAGTGTACGCATTTATACTCTTTTATGTGCTGGGTTACCTTTTTTGACACCGAGTAGTGGTGTCCAAAAATGTTGCAAAAGACTTTCTTCATAAGTAGGTCATTAGTAATGCATTGTTTAGTTGGGGACCAGATAATGCATTGGTTAAATATGGATTACGCAATTAAAAAAAAGTGTACTTTGAAACACCTTATTCAAACAACGCACTCCCATACGATTTTATTGGGTTAGCTGGTTAAATTTTATCATAAATTCGATGAACGTCTCTTTTTTATCAAAAAGACCGGGCAACTAAGACACTAATTATATTTGTTCGGCCTTCTTTTTCAGTTATCTTTCTGAAGAATTTTATCTATGTCTCGAAGAAAGGAAATTCTTGTTACCGCCTTTGCACTATTCTCGCTTTTTTTTGGGGCAGGCAACCTTATATTGCCCGCACAATTAGGGTTTAAGGGGGGGGATTTATGGTGGTTGGTTGCCTTAGGTTTTGCGTTATCCGCCGTAGTGATTCCAATTTTAGGAATTATAGCTCATGCCAAAATACAAGGAACCATGTTCGATTTTGCCAGCAAGGTATCTCCTGGCTTTAGTCTGGTATATTGCTTTTTTGTATATGCAATTTCCATAGGATTACCCTCGCCCAGAACTGCTTCGGTAACACACGAGATGGCTATTGCCCCTTTGTTTAACAGCAGTCCCTGGATCACTAGTTCAATTTATTTTTTGCTGGTCTTTATATTTACATTAAACAGATCCAAAATATTGGATGTCATTGGAAAATTAATGACTCCTGCCATCTTTATTATTTTATTGGCAATAATTGGGGTGGTGGTCTTTGCAGAGCCTTTTGTTTTTGAAGCTTCTAGTATTACTAACCCTCTTTCGTATGCCGTTGTTGAAGGCTATCAAACTTTTGATGCTATTGGAGCCGTGGTGGTTGGAGGCGTAATAATCATCTCTATTAATCTTAAGAATGCCAAAGCAACATATGGGGATAAAAAATCATTGATCATAAAAGCCGGTTTAATTTCAGGGCTGGCGCTCTTTTTAATTTATACCGGCCTATTATTTTCGGGAGCATTAATGGGAGATACATACCCCGAGGATATTTCCAGGACAGACCTGTTGCGAAATATTAGTTCGATAGCATTGGGAGATGCAGGAAAAACGTTTTTTGCCCTATTAGTAAGCCTGGCGTGTTTTACCACCGCTGTAGGAATTATTACAGGGACTGCCGACTTTGTTAAGTCGAGATTTTCTGATTCAAAGCACGCTTATACCCTCACGGCATTTATTGGCTCGTTACTTGGTGTTTTGATGGGACAACTGGAGGTATCTTATATCATAGCCGTTGCATTGCCGGCCTTAATGTTCATTTATCCAATAACTATTGTACTAATTCTCCTAAACGTGTTACCAAATAAACTAACCCATCCTTTTGTTTTTAAAAGTGTGGTAATGGCCACCCTTGTTTTCAGTATTCCTGATTTTTTAGGAAGTATTGGGTATGAAAGTGTGTTAGGTACAATAAATAACTATATTCCTTTTAGTGACGTACGTATGGGATGGATATTCCCGGCGTTGCTTACATTTACTCTTGCAAATTTTGTGGGTGCGATGAAGCCCGCAAACCGAAAGTAATACGTCCTATTTTTGGTTCATAAGGGTTTCTATCTCCTCCACTTCTATAGGAATGTCGGCCATTAAATTAAGGGGGGCGCCTTTTTGCTGAATAACCACATCATCTTCTAAACGGATTCCCATCTTCTCGTTAGGAATGTAGATGCCTGGTTCCACAGTAAAGACCATATTTGCTTTCATGGGTGTTTTTAACTCTCCATAGTCGTGGGTGTCTAATCCCATATGGTGACTGGTGCCATGCATAAAATACTTTTTATAGGCAGGCCAATCTTTATCCTCATTTTTTACATCGGCTTTATCTAACAGCCCAAGGCCCAATAATTCGGAGGTCATTATTTTTCCCACTTCTTTGTGGTATTCTGCCCACAGGGTGCCTGGAATTAGCATATTAGTAGCTTCATTCTTAACACGAAGTACGGCCTCATAAACTGCCCGTTGTCGTTCGGTGAATTTTCCGTTAACGGGTATAGTCCGCGTCATATCACTGGCATAGTTTGCGTATTCTGCCCCAACGTCCATCAGGATTAAATCTCCCGATTTGCATTGTTGGTTGTTAACGATATAGTGCAGTACATTAGCGTTATTCCCAGAGGCTATTATTGGGGTATAAGCAAAACCCTTCGATCTATTTCGAATGAATTCATGGAGGAATTCTGCTTCTATTTCGTATTCCCATACGCCAGGACGCGTAAACCCTAAGATTCTTCGAAATCCTTTTTCGGTAATTCCACAGGCATGTTTTAGCACCGTTAGTTCTTCCGATTCTTTAACTCCCCGTATCCGTTGCAAAATAGGATTACTTTTAGCCGCCGTATGTCCCGGAAATTTCTGCTTGCATCGTTTAATAAATCTGTCTTCTCTGGTCTGTGTTTCTACAGCCTGCCGATAATGTTCATTCGTATTGAAATAAATGGTTTCCGATTCTGTCATTACGTCAAAGAAGACCTTATCAAAATTTGAGAGCCATTGCACATTCTGTATTCCTGAAACCTGGGTCGCCTTTTCTTTGGTTAATTTTTCGCCTTCCCATATGGCTATATGCTCATTGGTTTCTCTTACAAATAATACCTCTTTATTTTCCGGGTTAATTGCATCCGGAAAAAGCAACAAAATAGATTCTTCCTGGTCTACACCACTTAGATACAAGATATCCCGGTGTTGTTGAAAGGGCATGGTGCTGTCTGCGCTAATAGGATAGATATCATTAGAGTTAAAAACAGCCACGCTTTTTGGTTTCATTGCTGCCATAAATTTTTTTCTATTCTTAATAAATAGCGCTGAACTAATAGGATCGTATTTCATTTGAAGTGGATTATTTACCCAAAAATAACCATTTACAATGAAGTCTATATACTTCAAAAAACGATATGTGTAATGTGGTCAGAAACTATTTGTCTGAACTCTGTCAAATTCATACCTTCCCTTCATCTTTTAAGCCAATCCTATGAAAAGAATAATCTTCGCATGCTTCGTTTTGACATCCCTAACCTCCATCGCGCAGCCCAAACCAACCGAATCTCGTTCGGTCTTTAAAGGTATTGAGACAAAAGAGCAAATGGCCTCTTCTTCTATTGTGAAAAATATCCCCTTCAAGAATATTGGTCCAACGGTGATGAGCGGAAGGGTCGTGGACCTGGAAGCAAACCCAGATAGGCCATCGGAATTTTATGTGGCCTATGCTTCCGGCGGATTGTGGTATACCAATAATAATGGTACTTCTTTCTCCCCTGTTTTAGATAGTTCCGCAACACAAAATATTGGTGACATCGCTGTAGATTGGAGCTCGGGGACACTATGGGTTGGTACAGGCGAAAATAATAGCTCCCGGTCCTCGTATGCCGGGATCGGAATGTTAAAATCCTCAGACAAAGGGGCCACATGGAAACATATGGGTCTGTCAGATTCTCATCATATTGGCCGAATCATCATCAATCCGAATAATCCAAATGATGTTGTGGTTGGGGTTACCGGCCATTTGTATTCCCCCAATAAAGAACGAGGAATATATAGAACTTCAGATGGCGGAAACACATGGGCACAAACACTGTTTGTAAATGCCCAAACAGGAATTATAGATCTTGCACATGCTCCTAACAATTTTAATATACAATATGCTGCGGCCTGGGAAAAAGACAGGAAAGCGTGGAATTTTATAGGTAGCGGTAGTGGCTCGGGGATTTACAAAAGTACAGACGGAGGGGTCTCATGGAAGAAGATATCGAAATTAGCTAACGGACTCCCAACAGGAGATGGTGTTGGCAGAATAGGCCTGGCAGTATATGACGACACAACTGTATACGCAGTTCATGATAATCAATTCCGAAGAGAAAAATCTGCAAAAGAAGAAGCGGAAGAAACAGGACTAACCAAAGAAGATTTTAAGTCGATGTCGGTAAAGGCATTTCTTGCTTTGGCCGATAAGAAACTAAACGACTATCTAAAAGCCAATGGTTTTCAAGAAAAGTACCGGTCCGAAAATGTAAAACAACTAGTTCGAAGCGGCACATTACTACCCGTAGATCTTGCAAAATATTTGGAAGATGCTAATAGTATACTATTCGACACCCCGGTAATTGGAGCGGAAGTATATAGAAGCGATAATGGAGGTGAAACCTGGACAAAGCAGAATGAAGATTACATCGAAGATCTTTTTTATAGCTATGGGTATTATTTTGCCCAAATAAGAATCGATCCCAATGATAAAAACAAGATTTACTTGGCAGGTGTTCCTATTATAAAATCTGAGGATGGGGGGAAAAGTTTTAGCTCTATTAATGGCGATAATGTTCATTCGGATCACCATGCCTTATGGATAAATCCTGCAATGCCCGGACACCTTATTAATGGGAATGATGGTGGAGTTAATATCTCCTATGACGATGGCGAGCACTGGATAAAAAATAATTCCCCTTCAGTGGGTCAGTTCTATGCCATTAATGTAGATAATCAAAAACCGTATCACGTGTATGGTGGTCTACAGGATAACGGTGTATGGATGGGCCCTCATAATTCGACAGAAAATAGCAGATGGCATCAAACAGGTCATTATCCCTGGAAATCTATCATGGGGGGAGATGGAATGCAAGTACAAATTGATAGTAGAAATCACAACGTGGTATATACAGGGTTTCAATTTGGAAACTACTTTCGGTTAGATTTAGAGAATGGCAAAAGACAATATATACAACCTAAGCATCAATTGGGTGAAACCCCCTATCGTTTTAATTGGCAAACTCCTATTTTGTTGTCACCACATAATCAGGACATTTTATATTTAGGAGGTAATAAATTACATCGTTCTCTTAATCAGGGAGATGATTGGGAAACCATTTCTGAAGACCTTACTCTGGGAGGTAAAGCAGGTAACGTGGCATATGGCACGTTAACAACTATTGCGGAATCTCCGTTTAAGTTTGGATTGCTATACACAGGAAGCGATGATGGTCTCATTCAGCGAAGTAACAATGCCGGAGGAAGTTGGACAACTATTTCTGACGGTCTCCCTGAAAACTTATGGGTGAGCAGAATAGTTGCATCGCGTCATAAAAAAGAACGAATTTATGCCAGTTTAAATGGCTATCGTTGGGACGATTTTACTGCCTATATGTACAAAAGTGAGGACTATGGCGCGTCCTGGAAAAACATCGCAGCTTCCCTACCGGCCTCTGCGGTAAATGTTATCATAGAAGATACAGAGAATGAAAATCTACTCTTCGCCGGCACCGATAATGGGCTTTATGTATCTTTCAATCAAGGCGATTCATGGGAATTATTTCAAAATGGAATCCCCAATGTAGCTATACATGATCTTGTTATTCAGCCCGAAGCCAAGCACCTCCTGGTGGGAACCCATGGAAGGAGTATTTATAAGGCTTCTATTGCACACTTACAACAAATGACCCGGGAGAAACTTACTGAGAAGTTAGTCCTCTTTGATGTTCCCTCTTTAAGACACTCCTCTCGTTGGGGAAATGCCCGGGGTGCCTGGTCTAAACCTTCTACTCCGGGTGTGGATGCAGCCTTCTATCTATCGAAAGGGGGGGCATGCGAGGCTAAAATAATGACATTAGATGGGATCGAACTCAGTTCATTCTCTATTGAAGCCGATAAAGGGTTTAATATACTGTCTTATGATGTGGCTTTTTCAAAGAAGGGTAAATTAGACTATCTGAAAATGAATAAGACAACACTTAATGAAGCCAAAAATGGTAAAACCTATTTGCCTAAAGGCACCTATGAAATGGTTGTTTCGGGAAATGGAGCAGAGGAAAAAACATCATTTGAAATAAAGTAAGGATTCTAATACAATCTAAACTTAAATAGCCTGCATGCGTACGGTTTTCACTTGTTTAATTTTTGATTAGATTTAGGCTGATATTATGCTTAAAGTTTCAACAGAATTAAATGATATATTAAAATCGTTTTAAATAGCAGGACTAATGCCTTCTTAAGTTTGTTAATGATTGGCTTCTAACGTAATTTAGCATCTTTAAATCATCGTACTAATGAGTAAGTTCATAAAGTCTTCTATCGCCAGAAAAGTAGTTATGGCGCTTTCCGGTATTTTTTTGGTCCTCTTCCTGGCATTGCATTTTACCATTAATTTCACCTCGGTAGTTTCTCCAGATTCCTTTAATGAGTTATCTCATTTCATGGGTTACAATCCGGTGGTACAATTTTTAATGCAACCGATATTAATTGCGGGCGTCATTGTTCACTTTGTAATGGGGTTTGTTTTAGAAATTAAAAACTACAGAGCAAGAGGTGTTCAATATGTAAGCTATAAAGGAAGTGCCAATGCGCCCTGGGTATCACGAAATATGATCATTTCCGGAGCCGTTATTTTGGCTTTTCTGGGATTGCATTTTTATGACTTCTGGATCCATGAAATGGCCTATAAATATGTTGCTGTAAATCCGGAAGACCCCACCCGTTACTATGCGGAAACGGTAGAAAAATTTGAACCTTTCTGGCGAACTATACTCTATGTTCTCTCCTTTGCGCTCCTTTCACTTCACTTGTGGCACGGGTTTGCATCTTCGTTTCAATCGATGGGAGTTAACAATAAATTTACTCCGTCTATTCAGACCTTTACCAAGGTGTATGCCGTAGCAATTCCGTTGGGATTTGTTTTTATAGCACTATACCATCACTTTAACCCGTTAACACATTAAGATATGGGCACATTGGATTCTAAAGTACCTTCAGGGCCATTAGCTGATAAATGGACTAATCATAAAAATAAAATCAACCTTGTAAATCCTGCCAATAAACGGAATATAGATATTATTGTTGTTGGCACGGGTCTTGCCGGGGGTTCTTCCGCAGCAACCCTGGCGGAATTAGGGTATAATGTAAAAACTTTTTGCTATCAGGATTCTCCTAGAAGAGCACATTCTATTGCGGCCCAAGGTGGCATTAATGCTTCAAAAAATTATCAGGGTGACGGGGATAGCGATTATCGTTTATTTTACGACACTATTAAAGGAGGGGATTACCGCTCCAGAGAGGCAAACGTATACCGTTTGGCAGAAGTTTCTGGCAACATTATAGATCATTGTGTAGCACAAGGCGTGCCTTTTGCCCGCGAGTATGGCGGTTTACTTGATAATAGGTCGTTTGGCGGGGTTTTAGTCTCCCGAACTTTTTATGCAAAAGGACAAACCGGGCAACAGTTACTTCTGGGTGCCTATGCTGCAATGAACAGACAAATTCAACGAGGTAAGATTAAGTCGTATACGCGCCACGAAATGCTCGATTTGGTTCTTATTGATGGCAAAGCACGGGGAATTATTGCGAGAAATCTTATAACCGGAGAAATTGAACGGCATTCTGCTCATGCAGTGGTGATAGCATCTGGGGGTTACGGAAACTTGTTTTTCCTTTCTACCTATTGTATGGGAGCCAATGTAATGGCGGCTTGGAGAGCACATAAAAGAGGGGCCTTTTTTGCCAATCCCTGCTTTACACAAATACACCCTACCTGTATCCCCGTTTCGGGAGATCATCAGTCCAAACTTACCTTGATGTCCGAATCTTTGCGGAATGACGGACGCATATGGGTTCCGAAAAAACTTGAAGACGCCAAAGCAATACGTGAAGGCAAATTAAAACCTACCGAATTAGCAGAAGAAGACCGCGATTATTATCTGGAAAGAAGATATCCGGCATTTGGTAACCTTGTCCCCAGAGATGTGGCCTCCAGGGCTGCCAAAGAACGATGTGATGCTGGTTTTGGTGTAAACAAAACCGGGGAGGCTGTATATCTAGATTTTGCTGCGGCCATTAATCGGTACGGTACAGAAAAAGCTTATACTTCCGGAATGAAAGATCCGGATGCCAATACGGTTAGAAAATTAGGGGAAGAAGTTATTGAGACGAAATACGGCAATCTTTTCCAGATGTACCAGAAGATCGTAGATGAAAATCCTTACAAAACGCCCATGATGATTTACCCTGCGGTTCATTATACCATGGGAGGATTATGGGTAGATTACAATTTGCAAACCACTATCCCCGGTTGTTATGCTGCCGGTGAAGCTAACTTTAGTGATCACGGCGCCAATAGACTTGGAGCGTCTGCGCTAATGCAGGGGCTGGCCGATGGGTATTTTGTATTACCATACACCATAGGGGATTACCTGGCAGATGATATTAGAACGGGTCGTATCCCTACTGATGCCCCGGAATTTGATAAAGCAGAAAAAGACGTAAACGATAAAATAAAACGGTTACTCTCCGGAAAAGGGCTTCATTCTGTTGATTATTATCACAAGAAATTAGGTAAAATAATGTGGGATAAATGCGGGATGAGTCGTAATGCAGCAGACCTGAAAGAGGCTGTTAAAGAAATTGCTGAGTTGCGAAAAGATTTTTGGGAAAACGTGAAGGTAACCGGTAGTCCGGATTCTAAAAATCAGGAAATAGAGAAAGCAGGGCGCGTAGCGGACTTCCTGGAAATTGGGGAGTTATTTGCTAAAGATGCTTTAGAGCGCAATGAATCTTGTGGTGGTCATTTCAGAGAAGAATATCAAACTCCTGAAGGAGAAGCGCTTAGAGATGATAAAAACTATAAGTATGTTGCTGCCTGGGAATACAAAGGAGAGCCTAAAGATGCGGTGCTGCATAAAGAAGATCTGGTATACGAAAACATAGAAGTAAAGACTCGTTCATACAAATAAGATAGCTATGAAATTATTATTGAAGATATGGCGTCAAAAAGATGCTTCATCCAAAGGAAAAATGGTTGATTATCCCTTAGAAGATATTGAAGGAGATATGTCCTTTTTGGAAATGTTAGATATTCTTAATGAGGATTTAATTCAGAAAGGGGAAGAACCCATCGAATTTGATCACGATTGCAGAGAAGGAATCTGCGGTACGTGCTCGTTACAGATTAATGGCCGACCTCATGGGCCTGATCGACTCATTACGGTTTGCCAGCTTCATATGAGAAGTTTTAAAGACGGTGATACCATTGTTATTGAACCTTTCAGGGCCAAAGCATTCCCTGTAATCAAGGATTTAATTGTGGACCGTACTTCTTTTGATCGTATTCAACAAGCCGGTGGATATATTTCGGTAAACACTTCGGGGAATACCGTGGATGCGAATGCAATCCCAATTGAAAAACAAAAAGCAGACGATTCTTTCTATGCGGCTGCTTGCATAGGTTGTGGAGCCTGTGTTGCAGCATGTAAAAATGCAAGCGCCATGTTATTTACCTCAGCTAAAGTATCACAATTTGCACTGCTTCCACAAGGCCGTATTGAAGCTACGGAACGTGTTCAAAATATGGTCAGACAAATGGATTTAGAAGGATTTGGTAACTGTACCAACACAGGAGCATGTGAGATAGAATGTCCTAAAGGAATTTCCCTTGAAAACATTGCACGGATGAATCGCGAGTATTTATCTGCCAGTTTAAAAGGTTAAATATCAAAGAAATAGTCCGTAAGAATACACCCTCTTTCTTGTAAGATAGAGGGTTTTTATTTATCTCTCCTTTTCTATTTCCTTACTTTTATGGAAGAACCTTAAAACTTTTCCTTTGAGCAAATTGCACCCATCTAAGCTTCCGGATGTAGAAACATCCATCTTTACGGTCATGAGTAAAATGGCGAGAGTACATAAGGCACTCAATCTTTCACAGGGATTTCCAAATTTTGCCGCAGATCCTGTATTGATTCAACGCGTTTCTGAAGCAATGAAGAAAGGTGTAAACCAGTATGCTCCCATGGAAGGTATTTTTTCATTACGAGAGGTGATCAGTAAAAAAATAACCTCACTTTATGGAAGGGAATACCACCCGGAACATGAAATTACTTTAACAGCCGGAGCAACACAAGCCATCTACACAGCTATAACAGCAGTTGTTCATTCAGGTGATGAGGTAATTATATTTAAACCTGCGTATGATTGCTATGAACCTGCTATCATAATTAATGGAGGAATCCCTGTCTTACTACAAATGAAAGGCAAGGGTTTTCAAATAGATTGGCAGGAGTTTAGGTCGGCAATAACAACTAAGACGAAATTGGTAATTATAAATACCCCACACAATCCCACAGGTACTGTTTTTTCCGAGGCAGATATGCAACAACTAGGTGCCAGTCTAAAAGGTACCGACATACTGGTCCTGAGTGATGAAGTCTATGAGCATATGGTTTTTGATGAGCATTTGCACGAGAGTGCCTCTAAATACCCAGATTTGGCAGAAAGAAGCTTTGTAATTGTTTCTTTTGGCAAAATGTTTCATGTCACAGGATGGAAAATGGGGTATTGCGCGGGTCCTGCAAATTTAATGAAGGAATTCAGAAAAATCCATGAGTTCAATGTCTACTCCGTTAATCATCCTATTCAAAATGCCCTGGTAGATTACCTTTCAAAAAAAGAACATTATTTAGGCCTTTCTTCCTTATTCCAAAACAAAAGAGACCTATTCCTGAAAGCTATAGAGAATTCTGGTTTCACATGTATCCCTGCTCAGGGGACCTATTTTCAAATAGCGGACTATTCACAGATTACGGATGAAAAGGACGTTGATTTTGCTTCCAGATTAGTTACGGAATATGGTCTTGCCAGTATTCCCATCTCGGTTTTTAATCTAAACAAACTAGATCATCAACAGCTGCGCTTTTGTTTTGCAAAAACAGATGAAACCTTATATAGGGCGGCAGAAATAATTAATAGGATTCATTAAAAAGCCACTGTTAATTTGGCCATGAATTCTCCAATTTTGCTTGGTTCTAACCATCGAGTTACAACCACCAGGTTGTTGGCTTTGTCTATTATAATAAAATTTCCGCCAAACCCGGCAGCATAAAAAATATCCTCTGAAACGCCCTTCCAATGACGATTACCCTTCTTATTTAACCACCACAAATATCCATAATTGGGGTTTGGTGCGGAAGGTGTAGTCGCTTTTCTTATCCAGTCTTCACTGATTAATTGTTCAGATTCCCATTTCCCATCGGCCAGAAATAACAAACCAAACCGTGCCATGTCTTCTGTGCTAATAAAGAGGCCTGCCCCTGAATGACCGCCCCCTGTAACAGATTTCATTTGTAGTCCATCCACCTCGGTCCATGCATGTTCATACCCATGCCATCTCCAGGTAGTACTAGCCCCAATCTTGTCCATAAGATGTTCTTTTAATACCATGGGGAGGGGTTTTCTCCACACATGCGTTAGGCTATAGGCCAAGACATTAACACGTACGTCGTTATATTCCATCACTGTTCCCGGCTCTTGTAGGGTGCGAAATTTCCAATCGTCTAATCCTCCTTCTCGTGGGGGCCTGTCTGCCCAGTCTTTACCTCCCCATAGTTCTCCAGTCCAATCAGAATTTTGTTGTAATAAATGTTCCCAGGTAATTTTTTTATTGTGCGCTCCATTAAAGGTGCCATCCCAGATATAATTAATTACCCGATCCTTACTGTCGCTTATTAGTCCCTGATCTTCAGCCAACCCGGCAACCGTTGACAGAAAACTTTTTGTAACGCTAAACGTCATGTCTACCCGCTTTGTATCACCCCACTTGTACACCAGGTATCCGTCTTTGAGTATCATCCCGGCAGGACCTCCTCTTTTCTTGGTAGGACCCAAAATTTCATGAAATGGTTCTCTCTCAAAGCCTTTTAGTATTGCAATCCTCAAATCTCTTGATCCTGAATATTCGTTGTTCTTGGCAAATGTTACCGCTTCCTCCAGTGTTGCTGTATTTATCTTAAAAGAAGAGGGTTCCTTTTCTTCCCATGTCGCATTTCTTTCCGGAAAATATAGTTGATCTTGTGAATATAAAGTGATTCCTAAGGAGAAAAACAAAACTCCCATTAGCATATTTTTTTTCATACCATTTGTATTAGATTTACAAGATACTTAAATCCAAACGCATGAGCCAATCCATTTGTTTATCCTTACCAATATAATACGGATGTCTATTAAATTTAATAAATCCGTGTGTTTCGTAAAACTTAATGGCGCCGATATTTTTTTCCCAAACACCCAGCCATACATAGTGCTTATTTGCTTTCCGGGCCAGCTGCTTTGCTTGTTCTAACATCCATGCTCCGTACCCTTTGCCCTGATGCTTAGGCACCACATAGATCCGTTCTAGCTCCATGGCATTCTTATCATGAATATCTGTTTGTGCGTTTACATCATTTAATTTAAAGTATCCAACGGTACTGCCTCCAAGCGTAATGAAATAAAAATTGGTATGTGGATGCGATATTTCACTAGTGAGTGTTTCTTTAGAAAATGCGTTGTTTATATAGTCAGTAAAGTCTTCCGGATTATTCTGGCCTTCGAAGGCATTTTTAAAGGTAGTTTTGGATATTGAAATTAGTCGATCAATATCATGAATCCGGCACAATTCTAATTGAAGTTCCATTGGTTAACATATAATGGACAAACTAAAATAAAAAAAGGAGCAAAACTACCTGCTTTGCTCCTTTTTCTAATTTGTTTTACGCTCCTAGAGCATAAACAGTTTTTTGGCTAATATCAAAATGCCATTGTAAAAGTCATTTCGATACACCGGGACTTTCTTGTCTTTTGGTGCCTGATTTGTTTGGGTGTCCATAGCTTTGGGTTTAATAAATTAATTTGGGGCTGTCATTTTTAATAGGGGATTAAAGTACTACTACAACGATGTATTTTAAAAATAATTGTTGTTAAAATATTCAAAAAAGTGGTGAAAGTGCTAAAACTATATTCCCTGGGAATAAAAAAGTGGCATCATCTATATACTCATTTCCGGAATATCCCCTTCAATAAGTAAGTTGCCTTCGGTAGCTAATTTAATATCTGCTACACTAACACCCGGAGCTCTTTCCAATAGTTTAAATCCTTGTGGAACTACTTCTAGCACCGCCAGATTGGTTACTATTTTCTTAACACAACCAACGCCGGTTAAGGGCAAAGTACATTTCTTTAGTAGTTTTGATACCCCCGCTTTATTGGTATGCATCATAGCCACAATGATATTTTCTGCAGATGCCACTAAATCCATTGCACCTCCCATTCCTTTAACCATTTTTCCGGGAATTTTCCAATTGGCAATATCCCCATTTTCTGCCAC
>CBDUCK010000015.1:0-22557 GCA_965365635.1 uncultured Muriicola sp. | reverse complement strand
AAGAGGAAGCATTGGATAACGGAACAAGTAGAACCGTCCTGAAACTTCCTGCCGTATTGGCGCCAATTAAAGCGGCTGTTTTACCCTTGGTAAAAAAAGACGGTCTCCCTGAGATAGCTCATAAGATTATAGCTGATTTGCGATTGGATTGCAGTGTGGTTTACGACGAAAAAGATGCCGTGGGGCGCCGTTACAGAAGGCAAGATGCCGCGGGGACACCTTTCTGTATTACCGTAGACCATCAAACGTTAGAAGACAACACTGTGACCATAAGACATCGGGATACCATGGAACAAACCAGGGTTCAGATAAAAGACCTTGCGGGAATCATAGATAAAGAAGTGGCTATGAAATATTGGCTTCAGAAAATAGACTAGAACTACAACGTATATTTTAATTGTATTCCGGTATAATAATTTCTATTATTTCCCGGGTAATAATATCGAGGCTCTGCTCCGCCAAAGGCCCTTGTATTTATTAATACAGACTGTGCGTAGCGCACGTTAAACAGATTATTAATTCCAAAGTTTAGACCAACAGAAAAGGCATCAGTTAGATTTTTTTCAAACCCCATCTTCGTGTTAAAGACATGAAAGGAATCGCTAGATAAACTATTCGAATCTGTTAAAGGAATGGCTCCAACAAACTGATGTGTGGTGTTCCAGTAGAAATTTTCAAAAAGTTGGGTTTGTACTCCAGTATTGAGCCGATGTTTTGGAACCCCGGTTAAAGGATTGCCAGAAAAGTCGTTTTCACCATCTACAAAATCTACAAAACTATGATCGTTAAAGGTGTAATTCACAAAGGGTGTTATCTTGAAGGATGGGTCTATTTCAATAAGATAACTTCCTGCTAATTCCACACCCTTGTGATTGGTTTCCCCGGCATTTTTGCCAATAAATTGATCATCTCCTACCCGTTGTGCCACCAGGAGATTTTTGATCTCCATTTGATATGCCGCGAATTGTATATTCAATTTTTTATCAAGAAGAAAGAGTTGGGTCCCCAATTCATAATTCATGCCGGTTTCTTGTTTAATATCCGGGTTTATAACCCCCCCGGGCGTTAAGGTTTCTTCCAATGTGGGATTAGAAAATCCTCTGGATATATTGGCATACAGTGTTTGAATCGCTGAAAAGCGATAGTTAATATTTAGGCTTGGGAGAACTATGGTTTTGAAATTTCGTTCGGCACTTCTGTTCGCCTCCCCGAGATTGAACAGATCTCTATAATCGTATTGCGTATTATTAATAGCAAGGCCTAACTGTACCTTAAGTTTTTGTAGTAGTGACAGAGTAAGAGAGCCAAAAGTATTGAGTTGCGTTCTAAATTCTTTGTTCTTGGACAACCGGTCGCCTTGTAAACTTCCTTGCCCATTGTTCTCCTGATATAGGTTGTCAAATTCTCCCCAGTTAAATTCATCTTTATATAATTCTGTTCCTAAGGAAAATTCAGAAGAGGCACCAAATAGCAACAGGTTCCCTGTAAAACTAGATCGGAGACCGAATCCATTGGTAAATTCATCTAGTATCCCAAAAGGCCGTGGTTCGTAATGATCCAGGTAGGTGTAAAAAATACTGGTTGTATTTTTTAGATTTGGAGAAAACCTATGATCGTAAGACACCCCAAGAAGTGTGTACTTATTGGCTTCGTATCCTTTGGCCGCATTCCATGTGAAAGCAGCTTGCCTGGGATTTTCATTAAATGCGGTTTCTCCTAACGAGCTGGGTATTTGTGCGGTATAATCAATATAATTTAACAAAAATCCAATAGAGTTATTGGTATTGATCTCATATGTAGTATTCAATAAAATACCGTCTCGTTCAAATGAATTGTTGTCTCTATACCCATCTGTTTCTAGGTGGCCGTAGCTAAGGCCTAACGAAAAGCGATCATCGGAATGAAGTACGGAAAGATTATTTTTAAACAGGTTATATGATCCTATAGTTGTGTTGTTCTGAAAAGTTGTTACTTCTCCCAAGGCATCTTTGGAATTTAATAGAATGGCACCGCCTAAATTGGCGCCGAATGCTGTTGACTTTGGGCCTTTTACTACTTCTACCTGACTTAAATTCTCGAGATCAAAAGCCTCAATGGTAGAAAAGCCACTTCCGTTCGTTACCGGAATCTCATTGTAGTATAACCGCAGCTTATCTGTTCCAAAAAGGGTTCTTGCACCAACCCCCCGGATAGTAATTCGGTTGGTGTTTAAAGCCCCGGATAAGATATAAACACCAGGGATCTGGTTGATAGCCGAAACTGCATCTATTGGGCTGAAATTTTGAAATATTTTTTCTCCTATGATCTGTGAGGGAACTATACCGGTTGTATGCTTTTCCTTAAAATCTTCTAGCAAAAGCACTTCCTTTAATACCGTGATACTATCCTGTTGAGGAATTGCCTGACAGTACATTTGAAAAGTACTTAGCAAAATAAAAACAATTTTGACTCCGCTACTTATTTTTTTCAAGGGATTAAAATAAAAGATTAAAACCTAAAACCAAGAGAAACTCCACCCCTGCCAACTAATTCTGGAGAGAATTCAGAACTAAAGAAATTGCGTCCTATACCACCGTAAATCTCAGCTACAAACCCTTTCTTGGAAATAAATTTTCCCCCAATACTGATCCCTAAGGCAAAATCTGTATAGTTTTCCCCAATCCTTTCCGATTCGAAAGTTATATCGTCAAAAATATAGATATCTTCCTCCCCGGAATTTAGCATACCAAAACCTTCAATGAAAAATCCACCGGCATATCCTTTGGAAAAATAGCGCCGATAGTACGGTGTAATGGAGAATTTTCTATAATAGTCAAAGATATCTTCGTCATTGCCAATATTCACTAACAAACCAACGCCAAAGGAAGATTCTTCATCCAATAAACGTTCATAAGATGCATCGGCAAATTTAAAGATCAAGAGATTAGTTACGTTAATCTTCAATTCATCTCTGTCTAAATCTGATTGAGGTACATCTTGTGCTAATAATGAGTAAAAGCTCATAAAAACTGCGATACAGAGTAATTCTATTTTTTTCATAATTTGGAATTAAGATGTTGGCAAGATACCATCAATAAACCAAGTTTAAATAAAATATTTCATGTTAATTTAAGAAGGCACTGGTGCTCTTAAAACAATGTATCCTCTAGTTTTCTTCTCTTGGTAACATTCGTTATTTTCGATAAAAATTTGAAGGATGAAAATAGTCTCCTATAATGTAAATGGCATACGTGCAGCCATAAATAAAGGTTTTTTAGACTGGTTGCAAAGTGTAAATCCGGATGTGGTTTGTCTGCAAGAGATAAAGGCAATGAAAGAGCAGTTAGATCTATCCTTATTTGAAGATGCTGGGTATACGTATCATTATTGGTTTAGCGCGGAAAAAAAAGGATACAGTGGAGTCGCAATTTTATCCAAGAAAGAACCAACTCATGTTGAATATGGCACGGGAATAGGATATATGGATTTTGAAGGGAGGAATATTAGAGCAGATTTTGATGACGTTTCTGTTATGAGTTTGTACCTTCCTTCAGGCACAAACCTGGCCAGATTAGATCATAAATTACAATATATGGCCGATTTTCAGAAGTACGTGTCCACGCTTAAACAAAAGGTGCCCAACTTAATAATTTGCGGAGATTATAATATTTGTCATGAAGCCATTGATATTCATGATCCGGTTCGAAATAAAAATGTTTCTGGATTCCTTCCTGTTGAAAGAGCATGGCTTGGCGGATTTTTAGAAAATGGTTTTATAGACAGCTTTCGACATTTTAACAAAGAACCACACCAGTATACCTGGTGGACTTATAGGGCGAACGCACGCAATAATAACAAAGGATGGCGTTTAGATTATGGGCTAGTAAGTAATCCTTTGGCGCCTAGACTAAAAAGATCGGTTATTCTCTCGAAGGCATACCACAGCGATCATTGCCCTATCCTTGTAGAGTTGAGCCCTAAATAGTAGCGCATAAACATGCTAATTAATACCTTTGCACCCAAAATAAAACAAGTCCTATGATCTATACTACTTTGCCACATACTTCATTAGAAGTAAGTAAAATATGCCTTGGAACGATGACCTGGGGACGCCAAAATACTGAGGCGGAAGGGCATGAGCAGATGGATTACGCCTACGATCAGGGAATTAATTTTTTCGACACGGCCGAATTGTATCCCATCCCTGCACATCCGGACAGGTATGCAGATACTGAAAAAATTATTGGCAGCTGGTTTAAAAAAACAGGAAAAAGAGATAAAATAGTACTTGCCTCCAAGATTGCAGGGAAAGCCGAGTTCACAAAATTTATACGAACAACAGGATTTAAAAAGGACTCCCTGATTGAAGCGGTAAATGGAAGTTTAGAAAGACTACAGACCGACTATTTAGATTTGTATCAGTTGCATTGGCCAGAACGTGCTACCAATTATTTTGGTCAGCGGGGATATAAGCATGATATTTCTGATTTTTGGCAAGATAATATCCATCAGGTATTAGAGACCTTAAGAGATCTAATAAAAGAAGGAAAAATACGTCATGTTGGTTTGTCTAATGAAACTCCCTGGGGTACTATGCGATTTCTCGAAGAAGGAAAAGTGCACGAAAGCTTACCGAGGATGATCACCATCCAAAATCCATATTGCCTTATAAACAGAACTTTTGAAGTGGGACTTTCCGAAATTTCCATACGAGAAAAAATAGGACTGTTAGCCTATTCTCCTCTTGGGTTTGGGGTTTTAAGCGGAAAGTATTTGGGAGGGAAGAAGCCGCAAAATGCTAGAATAACCTTGTTCCCGGCTTATGGGAGATATAGTAATGAAAATGCATTAAGAGCAACACAGAAATATTATGATCTTGCAAAAGCCCATGACCTGTCATTAACGCAAATGGCTTTGGCATTTGTAACATCGCGACCATTTCTTACAAGTAATATCATAGGTGCTACTTCTATGGAGCAATTGAAAGAAAACATTGACAGTATTCATGTGGATTTAAGCGAAGAAGTCCTGCAAGGTATTGAGGCTATTCATAACGAAATTCCAAATCCGGCACCTTAAATTAAAAGGAACCTGCATCTACATCATTAATAAATTTAATGACTCCTTCAAAATAAGTCTTTTGGTCATCGTACTGTGAGAGATGACTTCCGTTGGGACAATAAAGGTATCTGCCTTTTTGAACTTCTTTGGACATCCATTCCATATGAGTTGGATCCATAGTATCATATTGGGCTCCAATGACCAAGGTGGGAACCTCAATTTCTTTTAAGCGTTCTCTAATATCCCATTCCTTTAAAGTGGCATCACCAGTAACGCCAAATTCACTGTAACCCTGCATGTGAACGTATACCTGATTGTTAGCATGATTTAATGTCCTAATAACCGCTTCGGGCCATTCATTAGGGGGCATTCTAAGCACATGTTCCGTATAATAGTGCTCAAAAAGTAATTCCCCGTATCTTGGATTCGTAAAGTCTTCAGCATCTTCAAGTTGCTTAATTTCCTTATAAATAACCGGATCCATTTGAGGACCCAAAACATTTTGAGCGTATGTATTGTATTCCGGAATACTACTCATCATATTGGAAATAATAAGCCCCTTTAAATTTTTTTGATATTTTAGTGCGTATTCCATTGCTAGGATTCCGCCCCAGGATTGTCCCAGTAAGTAAAAGTTGGAGGCATCTATATTAAGAGCAATCCTAACTTGCTCTACCTCTTCTACAAATCGCTCGGTGGTCCATAGATCCAAATCATCTGGCTGATCACTATAAAACGAACCAAGCTGATCATAATAAATATATTCTATCTCTTCCTGAGGAAAATAGCCATCTACACAAGCGTACAATTCATGTGTCATACCAGGGCCTCCATGAAGCAGGAGTACTTTTTTTGTAGGATTATTTCCGACACGCTTTGTCCATACTTTAAAAGTACCTTTCTCTGTGGTTATAGGGATCATTTTAATTCCTCCGGTAAATTGGTCATCTCGGTTTTCGAAACTTAAATAGTCCAATTTAGAATCTGACAGGGTGTTGCTCGTTCCTTCAGATACTTGTTTGCAACTAAATAGGAGACATACAGGGAGTGCTAATAGAAGTAGTGTTTTCATTTGTAGTGTGGTTACCTTTGTTCTAAAATTAGCACAATTTAGAGATATTTTCAGAATAATTTGTGCACTACATCTTCAATTCTGGATACCAGGATTACTTGGATTTTGCTGTTTTTTAGCCCAATTTTATTGTTTTTGGAGACATAGATAGCTGTAAAACCAAGCTTTTCAGCCTCCAGGATGCGCTGGTCAATCCTCCGCACTGGTCTAATTTCACCGGCAAGACCTATTTCTGCTGCGAAACATATTCCCTTTTCTAAAGGGATATCTGCATTACTTGAAAGAATGGCTGCTACTACGCCCAGGTCTATCGCCGGGTCATCTACAACAATGCCCCCGGTAATATTCAGAAAAACATCTTTAACCCCTAATTTAAATCCGGCTCGTTTTTCCAAAACGGCCAATAGCATATTTAGTCTTTTAGCATTAAAACCCGTGGTAGTTCTTTGGGGGGTACCATACACCGCAGTACTTACAAGTGCCTGTATTTCAATAAGCAGGGGACGCATACCTTCTATAGTGGCCACAATGGCCGTACCGCTTAATTCTTCTTCATATTTCGAAATTAATATTTCGGATGGGTTATTCACTTCCCTAAGTCCGTTCCCCTGCATTTCATAAATACCTAATTCTGATGTGGATCCAAACCTATTCTTAAGCGCTCTTAGAATTCTGTAAACATAATTACGGTCTCCTTCAAACTGTAAAACAGTATCTACCATATGTTCCAAAATTTTAGGTCCTGCCAGGGAACCATCTTTGGTTATATGACCAACCAGAATAACAGGCGTGTTGGTTTCCTTTGCAAATTTTATAAGCTCAGCCGTACATTCACGTATTTGCGAAATACTTCCGGCAGAAGATTCTATATAATCTGTGTGCAAGGTTTGAATAGAATCTATAACCACAATATCAGGAGAGATAGCAGCTATTTGTTGAAAAATTTGCTGTGTTTTTGTCTCGGTTAGAATAAAACAAGAGGTGTTATTAGGATGAATCCTATCCGCCCTCATTTTAATTTGTTTTAAACTTTCTTCCCCTGAAACATACAGGGTATTGTAGGGAAGTCGCAATGCAATCTGTAAGAGCAAGGTACTTTTTCCAATGCCAGGTTCTCCACCAAGTAAGACTAATGACCCGGGAACAAGACCTCCTCCCAAAACACGGTTAAACTCCTGATCCATGACATTAAGCCGTACCTCTTTCTCACTACTTATATCCTGTATTTTAACAGGTTTTGGCGTCTTAGAGGATTTAGTTCCGGAAGATTTCCATCCGGCTTTTTCTTCTTTTTGAATAATTTCTTCCACGATGGTATTCCATTCGCGGCATCCACCACATTGTCCTACCCATTTAGCATATTGGGTGCCACAGTTCTGGCAAAAAAAAGCGGTTTTGGTTTTAGCCATGGATCAATAAAGGATTTGGCTAAAGATATTGTGGTTGAAACTAAAAACAAAAGAATATTCTTAGTTTAAATAAGGTGTTGAATTATCTTATAGGTAGGCAGTAAACAGCTACTTAATATCCAAAATCAGATTTAATGGCATCTATCTTTTCTAAGGCTTTATCTTTGGTAAGAAAATCAATTTCTTGCATACCAAAGGCCTTTTCAAAGGTCCTCAAAGCTTTTTTCGCTTCTCCTAATTCTTCATAATACTCGCCTTCAAAGTAGAACCCGAGCATGGTGTCTGGGAATTCACGCTTGCACAGATCAGATAAAGGTTTTAACGATTCAAAATCCTCCTTTTTTCTAGTTCCTGCATAGATAGCCATAACATCGTTTAGATTCATGGGTTTACGGAAACCAAAAAGCTCTTCTATCATGGCATATTTATCTTCTAAATATTTAAACACAGGTTCTTCAGTAGTTAATATTTTCTCTTTATATTCCTTTAGGCTTATAGGTTTAAACACCTCGAACATATGACTCCAGGCCTTTCCCAGGCCATAGGTGGCTATAGAAACATTATTGGCGTCTGGATATTCATCAAAAGAATAATGCAGTGTTTTCTTGTCTATGCTTTTTAAATTTTGGTCTAATTGTAAGATGGTATTTTTTGATTTGCTTTTACCCCCACCAACAATTAGATGATAGAAAATTTGCTGGTCAAGAGCAGTAAGTCGATCTGGAATTCTGGTCTCCATTTCGGGTGCAAGCAGCGGGGAGATGCTAATAAATGCATTAAATATAGAACGATCTTTAAACAAGAAATAATTTCCAAAATTTGCAGTTATGTCGTATCCTACAAACATCCTGAAAGGAGCTGTGCTATAGGTAACATCTAGATAGGGAATAATCTCCATCCCCAGAAATTCGTAAAATGATTTTCCCTTATCGTCGGGGAGACCGGTATATTCATCAAAAGCACAATCTTTCCATCGCAGATCGTTTTTGCTCTGTTCTATCCCAACAACGATTACCTCTGGCATACTTTCAAACTTGCTATAAAATTTGGCAGTAGCAACTACTTGTTCAAAAAGATATTCAGCATCTAAAACAACCACAAGAGGGTACTTTTTTTCCGGGGAATAATCTTCCGGAAAATAGTAGGACACATTTCTTCTTTCTTGCAGCTTAAAAGATTCAAAAATTTCATGTTTTACCTGAGCAAATGCTCCTAAAGAAAAGAGCATGGCAAACAATAAGGACAAAAAAGACTTCATGTGGTGTGGTTTATGATTACCGGAATGTTAACGATTCCTGTTCAATAACGGTAAGAGAAGAAAAGATATTGCCCCAAAAACAACTACCATAATAGTTTGTGCAATCCACATAATCCAACCAAAAGCATCTCCTGAGACGGAACTCACCCCATAGATAGCTAAAGAGGCGCTCACAGCAATTGGGTATAGGCCAATACCACCATTGGTTGTAGACATGGCAAATGCCCCTGCAACAAAGGGCACCAGGAGTTCTGGCAAGGACAGAGATAAAGTCTCAGCCACGGTAAACTTAATGACCCAGAACATGGCTACGTATGCACCCCAAATAAAAAATGTATGGAATATAAAGCCCCATTTATTTTTCATTTTAAAAATACTTAATATTCCATCTAACAGACCTTTAACCACATCTTTTACTTTAATGGCGAGTCTAGAAGAAGACCTTCTTAAAAATGCCAGAAATAGGAATAAAAATAAAATACCTCCTGCAACCAATATCAACGTGGAGGAAAGCCCCACACCATTTTTCATCAAGTAACCAAGGATAATATCTGTTTGTGAGAAAAGAGCAATGAAAACTATAAGTAATAACATTAGAAGATCTATTACTCTCTCGGTAACAATAGTGCCAAATCCTTTTTGAAAAGGAACATCTTCATAGGAAGCTAATGCAGTGGCGCGTAATACTTCTCCCGACCTGGGAATTCCCAGATTGGCAAAATAGGCCATCAAAATTATGAAGATGTTATTTCTAATTTTGGGACGATAGCCCAAAGGTTCCAAAAGATAATTCCAGCGAATAGCTCTTGAAACGTGACTCAGGACCCCAATCACAATCGAAATCCCTACCCAAAAGGGGTTAGCTTCTTTTATATATCGCACAATCTGAATTCTGTTTTCCGGTGTGGTGGTATCGTAGGAATACCAAACCAAGAAGATCCCCAATCCAATTGGGAGTATCAATTTCAATAGTTTTTTAAATTTTTTACTCAAAACTATTTCAGAAGGTTGCTTTCTTCATTTGGAAAAATCATTGCAGGATTAAACACTTTTGCTTCTTCTATGTTCATCCAGGCATAGGTAATAAGTATAAGTACATCACCAACAGCTACTTTACGGGCAGCGGCGCCATTAAGTGTTATTTCCCCACTAGCCCGGG
Organism: uncultured Muriicola sp.; assembly: GCA_965365635.1. GTDB lineage: Bacteria > Bacteroidota > Bacteroidia > Flavobacteriales > Flavobacteriaceae > Muriicola. The sequence goes on along the minus strand of CBDUCK010000015.1, from coordinate 12,619 downwards.
GGCCTGGGATGGCGTACGTTTCTAAACGTTCTCCATTATTATTATTTACAATCTGTACTTTTTCTCCACGAATAATATTTGCAGCATCCATAAGATCCTCATCAATGGTAATACTGCCAATATAGCTAAGGTCAGCTCCGGTGACCTTAACGCGGTGAATTTTAGATTTTACAACTTCAATATTCATTGGGCAAAGTTAATTAATTAAGCGCTATATTATCTATTAGTCGAACCCCGTCGGCATATACTGCAACAAAAGCTCTGTATTTCTTATTTGTCTGTTTTCGACGAATTGATCTTAAGGTTGTTACGTCGGTAATCTGAACATATTCTAGTCTTAAATTTGTCTGACTCCTAAATTCATTTCGCACAAATTCTATTACCTTAGAAGCACTTTCCGTGCCAAATTTTATCTTGGCAGCCTGCAGAGTTTTGTAAATAAAACCGGCCTCTTTGCGAATCCTCTGGGGCAATTGTTCATTTCTAGAACTCATTGCTAGGCCACTGGCTTCTCTGACAATAGGACATCCTGTAATAGTTACTGGTATTTTCTTTAGCGCTACTAATTTTTTTATGATTTGTAACTGTTGAAAATCTTTTTCTCCAAAATAGGCATTTCGAGGTTTAATTTGGGTGAATAGTTCTTCAACAATGGTCGCAACACCATCAAAATGTCCTTTGCGGAATGCCCCTTCCATTACTGTATCTAACCCATCAAAATCATATTTTTTCGAGGTTATTGTGCTGCTGTACATTTCAGTCACCGCGGGTACAAATACAAGAAGATCTTTATTAATACTCTCTAATTGCGCAATATCTGCTTCTATTGTATTAGGGTATTTGTTAAGGTCTTCCTGATTATTAAATTGAGTGGGGTTTACAAAAATACTTATAACAACAACGTCATTTTCTGATACTGCCTTTTGAACAAGGGCCAGGTGTCCCCTATGAAGTGCTCCCATTGTTGGGACTAAACCCAGCGTCTTGTTTTCAGTAATAAGTGAATCAAGATGAGTTCTTATATCTTTCTTATGATGAAATATCAGCATACGTAATTATAAAAGCGAGCAAACTTACTATAATTACGGCTAATCTGCATAATTTTTGTAATTTTGCAGCTACGTTTCCCCGATAAATAAAAGACAACGTGTATGAATGGTAAAAAGATATTGTTTGTATCTTCAGAATTAGTGCCCTACTTACCAGAGAATGAAGTTTCCTTAATGTCTTACGAAACCCCAAGAATGGTGAATAGTAATGGAGGTCAAATACGCATATTTATGCCCCGTTATGGCAACATTAATGAACGTAGACATCAGCTTCACGAGGTGATTAGACTTTCCGGAATGAACTTGGTAATTAATGACATGGATATGCCGTTGATTATAAAGGTAGCATCCATCCCAAAGGAGAGGATTCAAGTATATTTTATAGATAACGAGGAATACTTTAAACGGAAGGCTACTTTCACCGATGAAAACGGAGAATTATTTCCAGATAATGACGAGCGCGCTATTTTCTTTGCAAAAGGTGTCGTTGAAACAGTTAAAAAACTAAACTGGACTCCAGACATTATCCATGTACATGGTTGGATGGCATCTTTGCTGCCGTTATACTTACGACAGTATTATGCGGATGAACCACTTTTCGCAGACAGTAAGATAGTTACCTCAGTCTATGGGAATGGTTTTGAAGGATCTCTTGATAAGGACCTCTGTAAAAAGGTAGCTTTTGATGGAATCTCTGATGAAGTGACTTCACTTTTAAAGGACCCCACCTATAATAATTTGTTAAAAGTAAGTGTAAATTTTTCCGATGCAGTTATTTTAGCCAGCGAAGAGGTATCAGAAGATTTACAAAATTATATTGACAATCTCCAAAAACCTGTGTTGCCGTATGTTTCTCTCCAAGAATTTGAAGAAGCATATGCTAATTTTTATAACACTGAAGTTTTAAATTAAGATCCATGCGATTTTTATCAAGATCACAATCACTTAGTTGTCTCGTGCTGCTATTTGCAATTTCACTGGTTTCCTGTGAAGAAGATATAACAACCATAGGTAATGGTGTTATTGACGGGGATCCGTTTGTTACGGATATGGCAGTGTACGATGTATTTGCTTTCAATAAAAAGGTGGAAGCAGTTCAAACAAATAGTCTTCCAATTTATCAATTGGGAGTATTTAATGACCCTGTTTTTGGCAGGACTACAGCGAGTATAACTACGCAGGTTTCGTTACCCGGCGGGGCTGGAAATCCTACTTTTGGGACGTATTCTCAACTTACAGAAGACACATCAGACTCAGACGATATAGAGTCCACCATTGAAGAGAATGAGACAGTAACGGAAGTTTTTCTTTACATCCCGTATTCTCGGAATAGTAGTGCGGACAGCGATTTGGATGGTGTGGCCAACGAATTTGATGTAGACCCTTTGGATCCTAACAGTGATAGTGATGGAGATGGACTAACTGATAATCAAGAGCGATTGGCAGGTTCTGACCCTCTTAATGAAGACACCGACGGTGATGGAATCTTAGACGATGAAGATACCAGCACACTGGCTAACAGATTTCCAATAAAAAGGGACTTGGATAGTATTTATGGAAATCGGGAAGCTCCTTTTAATTTCAAAGTGGAGCGCTCTACATTTTACCTCAGAGATTTAGACCCCAACACCAATTTTCAGGAAAGTCAGGCATATTTTTCAAATCAGGAATTTGCACCTGCTTTTGTTTCAGATGTATTGTATGAAGGAGAAGTACAAATAAATGATGAGCAAACGCTTATTTTTCAGGAAGATGACCCTGATACAGAGGACGATGAATCGTTAGAATCTCCCCAAGTAATTGAGCCTGGGATAAGGGTGCCGCTAAATGCAGCATTTTTTCAAAATAATATTTTAGATAAGGAAGGGCAATCAGAATTAATAAGTGATTCAAATTTCAAGGATTTTTTCAGAGGTATACATCTTACTGTTACACCACTTACAGATGATATTATGCTTCTTTTAGATCTTAGAAATGCCAGTATAACTATTGGCTATGAATACGACAGAGTAGTTGACGGAGAACTTGAAAAAGACGAACGTGAGTTTATTTTAAGTCTTATAACCGGCCAGGGGAATGCTCCTATTCAGGGCAACGCAGTAAATACACTGGTTAGCGATATGTATCCTCTTGAGGTGATGAATGCCCTGGACACGGGAAATAATTCGGAAAGAATTTATTTAAAAGGGGCTGCGGGTTCCTATGCAGAAATAAAATTATTTGATGAAAATAATGGTGAAGATGTTATCAATCAAATTAAGGCCAATAATTGGATAATTAACGAAGCAAATTTGGTCTTTTATGTAGATAGAGCATCGCTAGATGCAGCAGGTTCTGTAGAAGAACCCCCAAGACTTTATCTGTATAATGCGGATAATAATAATCCGCTTTATGATCCTGCAAGAGAGAACTCCATTGCAGATACTCCTCTGGGAATATATTTAGACTATGACGGATTCTTGGAAGAATCTAATGAGAAAGGCATAAAATATACAGTACGTATTACAGATCATATTAATAATATAATTATTCGAGATTCCACGAACGCCACTTTGGCACTAACTATTTCTCCGGATATACGTATCTCTGGTACAGCAAATGCCATGCTCTCAGGAAATGTTGAAAAAAGACTCCCTGTAGCTGCAAATCTAACCCCGCTAAGCACTATTCTATTTGGAAGCACTGCAGCCGTAAGCGAAGAGAATAAACTTAAATTGGAAATATTTTATACAGAAACCAATTAATTCTTTCCGAAAGAATACCACTCAAGGAGAAATATCGTTATATAACCTAAATTCGTGTAAGTTTATGCCAACTTGGTGTAAATTTGCACAATATTCATAACAAATTAATTGAATCAGGTATGTGTGGAATAGTAGGTTATATAGGTCATAGAGAAGCATATCCAATTATCATGAAAGGATTGCAACGTCTTGAATATCGCGGTTATGATAGTGCGGGAATTGCCCTGTACGATGGAAATAAAATTAATCTTACCAAGACAAAGGGTAAAGTAATAGACCTTAAGAATAAATCCGAAAAACAGATATCTATCAATGGAAATTTGGGAATGGGGCACACCCGTTGGGCAACACATGGTGTTCCAAACGACGTTAATTCGCATCCTCATTATTCAAATTCAGGAGAATTAGTAATTATTCATAACGGAATCATTGAGAATTATGAGTCTATTAAAACCGCGTTATTAAAAAGGGGATATGTATTTGAATCTGATACGGATACTGAAGTATTGGTCAACCTTATAGAAGAAGTTAAGAAAAAAGAGGGGGTAAAACTGGGGCAGGCTGTTCAGATTGCTCTAAACCAAGTGGTTGGCGCATATGCTATTGCTGTTTTTGATAAGCAAAAACCAGATGAAATAGTGGTTGCAAAACTAGGGAGTCCGCTGGCAATAGGTATAGGGGATAAGGAATTCTTTATTGCATCCGATGCATCTCCTTTTATTGAGTTTACAAACAATGCTGTTTATCTCGAGGATGAGGAAATGGCAGTAATACGGCCCGGAAAAGAAATTAAATTGCGTAAAATTAAAGATGATGCGGTAGCGTATCCAATGATACATGAGCTACAATTAAATATAGAAGAGATAGAAAAAGGCGGTTATGATCATTTTATGCTTAAAGAGATCTATGAGCAACCCAGAGCAATAAAAGATACCTACAGGGGAAGATTACTGGCAGATCAGGGTCTTATTAAAATGGGGGGGTTAGATGAGCACCTAGACAAATTTACCAATGCGAACCGAATTGTAATAGTGGCATGTGGTACGTCCTGGCATGCAGGTTTGGTAGCAGAATATATTTTTGAAGACCTGGCGCGCATTCCTGTTGAAGTAGAGTACGCTTCAGAATTCAGATACAGAAATCCTGTAATTACGAAAAACGATGTGGTGATCGCCATTTCACAATCTGGAGAAACAGCCGATACCTTGGCAGCCATTAAACTGGCTAAAGAAAGAGGGGCTTTTGTTTTTGGCGTATGTAATGTTGTAGGGTCATCCATTTCAAGAGAGGCACATGCAGGTGCCTATACCCATGCGGGCCCTGAAATAGGAGTGGCTTCAACAAAGGCATTTACTACTCAGATCACTATTCTAACTTTAATAGCTTTAAAACTGGCAAAGGTAAAAGGAGAATTATCGGAATCTAAGTTTCACGAAATTCTTGTAGAATTAGAAAATATTCCCTTAAAGGTAGAAAAGGCATTGGAAGCGAATCCTTTGGTGGAAATAATTGCAGATGTATATAAAGATTCAGAAAATTGCCTGTATTTGGGAAGAGGCTATAATTTTCCAGTAGCACTAGAAGGTGCTTTAAAGCTAAAAGAAATAAGCTATATACATGCTGAAGGCTACCCTGCGGCAGAAATGAAACACGGACCAATTGCTCTTATCGATGAGCATATGCCGGTAATAGTTATTGCCACTAAAAAAGGCCATTACGAAAAAGTAGTAAGTAATATTCAGGAAATAAAAACTCGAAAGGGAAAGATTATCGCAATAGTAACAGAAGGAGATGAGCAAGTAAGAGAGTTGGCCGATCATGTAATTGAGGTGCCAGAAACTATCGAATGCCTTACCCCACTGCTTACCACCATACCGCTACAATTACTCTCGTATCATATTGCCGTTATGAGAGATTGTAATGTGGATCAGCCAAGAAATTTAGCCAAATCAGTTACTGTAGAGTAAAGAATCACGTCAATTGTAGATGGCAACTATTTGCCATCGTAATTGCTGCGTATTAGAATTTAAAGTCTCCCAAGAAACATTCTGTTAAGGGAGGCTTTTCCATTTTATATGGAGAGTTTTCAATTGGCTAAAAGCGTAAATTTTGTAGGGAGTTAGCAATTATTGCCTGTGTAGAATTGCAATTTGGTAATTTAGACAGGTGTTTTTTTTTGAATTAGCATTATTGCATGTAAAAAAAACGTTAAATTGCTCTTAAATAATAAGATTTAAAACGAATGAGAACAAAACTCTTTTTATTCTTCCTGCTAGCAGGAATTGGCACCTATGCTCAAACCATAGTAAAAGGTACAGTAATTGACGAGTCAGGAACTCCTGTCCCAAATGCAAATGTTGTAATTGTTGGCACTAGTTCCGGAACTGTGGCAGATTTTGACGGAAACTTTGTTCTCGAAACTTCGGAAGTACCTCCCTTTGTATTGAGGATTACAAGTTTGGGATACACCCCGGTTACTGCCCAGGTCAATGCAAATAATGAAACATTGTCTATAACGCTAGCAGAATCGCAAACAATGTTAGACGAGATCGTCATATCTGCGTCAAGAACACCAGAACGGCTTTTTGAATCTCCTGTTTCTGTAGAACGCTTTGGTCTAAAAGAAATTAAGAATACAGCGGCAGAATCTTTTTATGGGGGATTGCAGAACTTGAAAGGGGTGGACATAAACACCAACAGTTTAACGTTCCAATCTATCAACACCAGGGGTTTTGCCACTTTTGCCAATACTCGTTTTCTTCAATTAGTAGACGGTATGGACAACTCTGCTCCCGGACTTAACTTCGTTTTGGGGAATTTGGTGGGGATGTCAGAATTAGAAGTACAGAGTGTTGAGATATTACCAGGGGCCTCATCCGCACTATATGGAGCGGGCGCCTTTAATGGTATCTTGTTTATGAGGAGCAAGAGTCCATTCGATTTTCAGGGGATTAGCGCATATTTTAAAACAGGGATCACTTCACAGGAAGCAGCCGGCGATAATAACTATTACGACTTCGGTGTTAGGGCAGCTCACGCTTTTAATGACAAGTTAGCCGTAAAAGCAAACTTCTCTTTTATGAAGGGAGAAGATTGGCATGCGAATAGAATAGATGATTTATCAAACCCTGGTGCTACCAGAGTTGATCCGTCTTATGATGGGTTAAATGTCTATGGAGATGAAGTCGGTACCTTGCTTAATTTTGATCAACTAGCCGGGCTGCCTTCCGGAACGGTTGGGTCTGCATTTGTTACAAGAACAGGATACGATGAAAGTGTTTTAGCGAATTATGATGCAGAAAGTGTAAAGACAGATTTTTCCCTCCATTACAAACCATTTGCAGACGATTTTGAAATAGTTTATAATGGCCGGGTTGGTAGAGGTAACACCCTATATCAGGGAGCCAACCGATATTCTATTAAGAATTTTATCTTGCAACAGCATAAGTTAGAATTTAGAAATGACAATTTCTTTCTTAGAGGGTATATTACCACCGAAAATTCTGGGGATTCCTATGATACACGTTTTGCCGCTATTAATGTTAACAGAAGATGGAAGGGAGATACCCAGTGGTTTACAGAATATGCCCAGACCTATATAGGGGCTCGTTTAGGAGTAGGCACAGGGGTTCTCTTAGATGACGCTACTGCACATGCTGCAGCAAGACAGGTTGCTGATACGGGGAGATTAATACCTGGGACACCACAATTTCAAAGTACTTTTAATAGTGTGATCGCCGATGGAGATTTAACCACAGGCGCTAAATTTATAGATAACACCAAGCTGCGCCATGCAGATGCGAATTATAATTTTAGTCACATTACCAGCGATTTTGCCGATATCCAAATTGGAGGCTCTTTCAGAGAATATGAGCTGAATTCAAACGGCACCATTTTTACCGATATAGACGCTCCTATTAGCTATAACGAATATGGGGCCTATATGCAGCTTCAGAAAAAAATGCTCGATGAACGACTTAAGTTTACCGGTTCAATTAGATATGACAAGAATGAATTTTTTGACGGTTTCTTTTCGCCCAGAGTATCCTTCGCATATATTGTAGGAGCAGATAGAAATCAAAACTTTAGAGTTTCTGCACAACAAGGATTTAGAAACCCCACTACTCAGGATCTTTTTATTGGGCTAAATGCTGGTAGAGCAGTATTAATTGGTTCTGCTCCTGACAACCTGGACAGGGATATCAGAAACTACACACTAAGTAGTTCCGGAGAGGCTATTACCGGATCTTCTACCACAACTGTTTTAGGTAGGGCAGCATACGAAAATGCTTTTTCTTTGGCCTCAGTCAATGCAGGAGCACCAACTGCTGTGAATACACCACTGGTTGAACCAGAAGAGATAACCGCCTTTGAAGTAGGATACCGGGCACAATTTGGGAATATAGCCATAGATCTTAGTGGGTATTACAATAAGTACAAGAATTTTATTTCAAACACCACGGTTTTGGTGCCATTTTACGGAACTGCCGGAGATAATGCCTTATCACTTTTGGCATTGCAGAACGGGGACTTTTTCCCCTATCAAACCTATACGAATTCTGAGGCCGATATTAATTCCTATGGGGCTACCATTGGAGTGGATGTAAAGATCCTTGGAGATTTTGATCTGGGAGCTAACTATACATATTCTGAGATCGATTTTGATCAGGCAGCGTTCCCAGATTTCAGAACTAACTTTAATACACCCAACCATAAAGTAAAAGCATCTTTTGGAAATACTGAATTGTTTGAGAACTTTGGATTCAACATTAATTATCGTTGGAGCGACACCTACTTCTGGCAAGCAACATTTGCAGATGGAGACATTCCGTCGTACAGCATACTGGATGCACAAATAAACTATGCGGTTCCTTCTATTAAATCTATTTTTAAATTAGGAGGTTCAAATATTTTAGGAGAGGAATATTTCTCTGCTATAGGTACCGGTAACGTAGGATCTATTTTTTATGTATCCTGGACCATTAACCCTTAATTCTAAGGATTTTTAAGATTTGAGAAGCATCGGGTTCCCGATGCTTTTTTTATGCATAAAAAATTGAGTTAAACCATTTCGAATTCAATTGTAAAAACATATCTTTGCAGCCGGAAAAAAGCTCCTATTAGTTTTAAAAGTAGTGTCTTATTTCTTTTTAATACGAAAATAAAATAGTTGTAAAATGGCTAAAATAACTGGCAAAGTCTCACAGATTATCGGACCGGTAATCGACGTCGAATTTAATTCGAAATCCGATCTTCCAAACATTTATGATTCGTTGGAAATTACAAAGAACGATGGTACACTTTTAGTGCTTGAGGTTCAGTCTCATGTTGGAGAAAACACCGTACGGGCCATCTCAATGGACTCTACCGATGGAATGAGCAGAGGAATGGAAGTAACTGCTACAGGGAAGGCCATTCAAATGCCAATTGGGGATGATATTTACGGACGACTTTTTAATGTAATCGGAGATGCTATTGATGGAATTGGGAATTTACCGAAAGCCGGAAAAAATGGACTTCCTATTCACAGAGAGGCGCCAAAATTTGAAGATCTTTCAACCTCTACAGAAGTTTTATTTACAGGGATAAAAGTGATCGATCTAATTGAGCCATATGCAAAAGGTGGTAAAATTGGATTATTTGGTGGAGCGGGTGTTGGTAAAACAGTACTTATCCAGGAATTGATCAACAATATAGCGAAAGGCCACGGGGGTCTTTCAGTATTTGCCGGAGTAGGCGAACGAACCAGAGAAGGGAATGACCTTCTTAGAGAGATGTTAGAATCTGGTATTATAAAATACGGAGATGATTTTCTTCATTCCATGGAAGAAGGGGGATGGGACTTGTCTAAGGTAGACAAAAAGGCCATGAAAGAATCAAAAGCGACGTTCGTTTTTGGTCAGATGAATGAGCCTCCTGGAGCACGTGCGCGTGTGGCTTTATCCGGATTAACTATTGCAGAATACTTCCGTGATGGAGCGGGTGAAGGTCAGGGGAAAGATGTACTGTTTTTCGTTGATAACATCTTCCGTTTTACTCAGGCAGGTTCAGAGGTATCGGCCCTTCTGGGTCGTATGCCATCAGCGGTAGGATACCAACCTACATTAGCAACGGAGATGGGTACCATGCAAGAAAGAATTACTTCAACTAAACGGGGATCTATTACTTCTGTACAAGCAGTATATGTTCCTGCGGATGATTTAACGGATCCAGCTCCTGCAACAACGTTTGCTCACTTAGATGCAACTACAGTTCTTTCTCGTAAGATTGCTGAATTAGGGATCTACCCTGCGGTAGACCCATTAGATTCAACTTCCAGGATTTTAACTGCTGAAGTACTGGGTAAAGATCATTATGCTTGTGCTCAGCGGGTTAAAGAGTTGTTACAACGTTATAAAGAATTGCAAGATATCATCGCCATTTTGGGGATGGAAGAACTTTCAGAAGAGGATAAATTGGCGGTAGGCAGAGCAAGGCGTGTTCAACGTTTTCTATCACAACCATTCCATGTGGCAGAGCAGTTTACAGGAATCCCAGGGGTATTGGTAGATATTAAGGAGACGATCAAAGGATTTAATATGATCATGGACGGGGAGTTAGATCACCTACCAGAATCTGCCTTTAACCTGAAAGGAACTATCGAAGAGGCTATCGAAGCCGGCGAGAAAATGTTGGCAGAAGTATAAGCCACCAAAATAGTAACTTTAGCTAGTTTTATTAGCTGAATACAGAAGCACTAATTATGTATTTAGAAATTGTTTCTCCGGAAGCCACCTTATTTGCAGGAGACGTTACCTCGGTAACGGCACCAGGGGTAAATGGTGAGTTTCAACTTTTATCGAATCACGCACCTATCGTTTCATTACTTCAGGAAGGCAAAGTGAAAATAGACGGCGAGATTACCATAGAGGAAGAATACGAGCATAAATTCGTAAAGAATTCTGATGGTAAAATTACATTGGCTATATCCAGTGGCACCATCGAAATGAATGATAATAAGGTAATTGTATTGGTCGACTAATACCAGCTACAGCGATGCTATATTAAAAAAGCCATGCAATTGCATGGCTTTTTTAGTCTTGATCAAATACATCAATTAATTAATGGGTTTTAAGTGAGATAAGTTTCCACTCTTTAGCATCAGCGGAATAGGTTTTTAATAAAGTAAAACCAACGGCATAATGTGCGTTTAAGGATCGGATATTAGTACTATCTACTTCTGTAATAATGTAGTTGAAGTTTTCTGAAACTGTATTTTTCATGGCAGTATAAAGTCCTCTAAATATACCTTGCCCTCTATATTCCTTATCAACGCAGATCTGCCCCATCACCATAAAGGATGCGTCTTTTGAGAGAATAGATCTTGTTTCTCTGAACATAGGTTGAATAAGGGGAATTTCCTTGGAAAACGAAGGATGCATACATAAGGCATAGCCCACCAGTTTTGTATTACTTTTTGCGATGATATGGGGGTACACGGCATTCATCCTGGTCAATAAATCAAGGGTATGTGAAATAGTTAGAAATCCTTCCTTTTTAATTTCTTGTTTTGTAAGATGATTGGGAAGGTTCTTTTTCTGAAGTTCAAGTATATCTTCCAGTTCCTTTTTTTTACTTGCACGGGTATATTCAACAGACATCTTTAACAAGAATTTAAAAAGAGTTTATCTACAGGAAGATACCAATTATTGTTGTAAATGCTACATTTGTGACATGGGAGGGTTTCCAAAAAAATTACATCAAAAACTACAGGAAAGAACTGCGAAGAATGCGCTTCGTGAACTAACACCTCCTTCTCAAAAGGTCGATTTTGTTTCGAACGATTACCTGGGAATGGCCAAAGATGAGACTATTTTGAAGGGTGCTTATCAACTTCTGTCAGACAGGGAAATGTTGCTAAATGGGGCCACAGGATCCCGACTTCTTTCTGGGAATAGTACTTTGTTGCTTGAAACAGAAGAACAGGTGGCACATTATTATAATTCAGAAGCGGCCCTTATTTTTAATTCGGGGTACAATGCAAATCTTGGTTTTTTTGCTTCTGTTCCTCAGCGGACAGATGTGGTACTTTATGACGAGTTTATCCATGCAAGTATTCGCGACGGGATTGCAATGGGGAACGCCAAGAGCTATAAATTTGGGCATAACAACATCAATGACCTGAAAGCCATTATTAACCGGGTACGATCTTTAAATGCTGCTGAAACGGAGTGTTATGTGGTTACCGAAGCTGTTTTTTCGATGGATGGTGATAGTCCGGATATGGAGGCTTTTATAAAAGTATGTAAAGAATATAATTGCCATCTGATCGTAGATGAGGCGCACAGTATAAAAGGTTTAGATCAAAACGGTAAGACCTTAGAACAAGAAAAAGACGATCCTTTTTTTGCCAGATTGGTAACTTTTGGTAAAACCATGGGTGTACAAGGAGCAGCTATCCTGGGAAGCGCAAACTTGAAGTCCTATTTAATAAATTTTGCACGTAGTTTTATCTATACCACTGCTATGCCGCCCATGAGCATTGCTTCTATTTTGTTGGTGCTTTCTGATGAGCATACGGCTAAAATGCATGGCGCTTCTGCATTATTGCAGAATAATATTCAATTTTTTAATCATCAAACGAATGCTATGGGGCTAAACAATATTTTTATTCCCAGTAACTCCCCAATTCATGGTTGTATTATTCCCGGAAACGAAAAAGTAAAGGAGATGGCAGCCTATATCCAAAACAGTGGATTCAACATACGTCCCATTTTGGCGGCGAAACCTACGTCAACGAAATAACTAATACAACAGCAAAAGGCCTTTTCTACCCACGCTAGGATA
>CBDUCK010000014.1:0-23282 GCA_965365635.1 uncultured Muriicola sp. | reverse complement strand
TCAATTTTACGAGAATGAGGTTGATAATTATAAGCAAGATCATGCGCAGTTACATTGGAACCAGCGATTAAATAGACAATGGAATGCCAGCCTGGCTTTTCATTATACACGGGGGCGAGGATTTTTTGAACAATTTAAAGAAGATGACTCTTTTGCAACGTATGGTTTTGATCCTGTTAATGTGAATGGTGATGTAATTACTGCAACTGACCTCATTCGTCGCCGGTGGTTAGACAATGATTTTTATGGTACCGTATTCTCTGTTGATCGCACCACGGACAACCTGAAATTTATTTTTGGGGGAGGATATAATCTTTATGAAGGGAACCATTTTGGTGAGGTTATCTGGGCCCGATTTGCACCATCGAGCGATATTCGTGAGCGATATTATGATGACGATTCTCGCAAAACAGATTTTAACACCTTCTCCAAAGTTAATTACAAATTGAATGATCGATGGAGTTTGTATGGTGATCTGCAATATAGAAATGTTGCCTATGAGGCAAACGGTGAAGAAACAGGCATTGTAGATGACACATTTAATTTTTTTAACCCCAAGGCGGGGGTTACCTATGATTTAAACACCAACAATAACTTTTATCTATCCTTTGCTGTCGCCAATAGAGAACCTAACAGGAACGATTACGAGAATGGAGATCCAAAACCAGAACGACTCAATGATTTTGAACTTGGATGGCGATATGTTTCACCAGATATTCAGGTAAACACAAACGTTTTCTATATGCGATATAAAGACCAACTAGTTTTAACAGGGGAATTAAACGATGTTGGAGCCCCTTTAAGAGCTAATGTTGGGGATAGCTACAGACTAGGGTTAGAACTCGACGCAAACTTGCGATTCGGCAAGAAGATTGTTTGGCAACCCAATATCTCGGTAAGTGCCAATAAAAATTTAGATTTTGTTTTCCAGAGAGACGGGCAACTTCAGGATTTAGGAAACACAAATATTGCTTTTTCTCCTAACATAATAATAGGTAACCGAATTGCCTATGTCCTTGGAGATTCCTTTCAAATAGGACTGCTCTCTAAGTACGTTGGAAAGCAATATATGGGGAATATAGATGCTACATCATCTATTCTTGATGCCTATTCCCAAACAGATTTTAATATCTCTTATCAACTAATACCCAATGCTATTTGCAAGAGTCTAGTGTTTTCAGCACTGGTTAACAATATTTTTGATGCGAAATATGTCTCCAATGGCTATTTCTTTACGTTTGATGACACATTTACTAATCCGGGTACTACCACCACTATTGAAGGTGCGGGGTATTATCCTCAGGCCGGCATTAATTTTCTTCTAGGAGTAAAAGCATCCTTTTAAAATAATAGAAATTAATTCTGGATAATTCGATACAACAAAAGAGTAATTTAATTAGAGAGTAAGACAACATTGCCACTTTGGGTAGCCCTGTATTCTAGCAGATCGTAATACCTTGTACCATCTTCGGGGCGCATTAGTTGTTGGCCTGTGAACAGGCTATATTCGAACCCCTCACAGGCGCATACAGCGGTTTGGCCATTTAATTCAGTAGTAGAGCATGGGCTTGGGGAATGATTTGGACAACTGGCCTCAAAGGCACGGAACACATTAAAACCAGTATTAATGACATATATTCCGCGTACTCCAACTCCATTACTTCCTATATAAACAGGATTGCCCGGGTTAGTTAACGGACTATATAATGGAAGGTTGAGGTTAATTTCAAAACGAAAACCTATTTCCTGAATATATGGGTTTCTGGTACCCTGGTCATTACTACAAGCCAGGAGAACTATTGAAAAAACTAATAGCCATGTTCGTTTCATAAGGTCTTCATCGATTAAGTGATACTGCAAAATTGATCAAAATTTCTGTATCTTTGCGTTAAATCCTCTCTAAAAAGCATGCATCCCGCATAGCAGCTACAGAGGATTTTCTAGTTATTAATTGTTGAAGTTATGAGCAAGGTATCTTATTACACCGCGGAAGGGTTAAAAAATTTAAAGGAAGAGCTAAATCAATTGAGAGATATTGAGCGTCCATTGGCGTCTCAGGCTATAGCGGAAGCTCGTGATAAAGGGGATTTATCTGAAAATGCTGAGTATGATGCCGCGAAGGAAGCACAGGGCCTTTTGGAGTTAAAAATAGCAAAACTGGAAGAAACAGTTTCTAATGCCAGACTAATAGATGAATCACAGCTCGATACTTCTAAAGTATTGGTATTATCTACCGTAAAATTAAAAAACCAACAAAACGGAATGGTAATGACCTATACGTTGGTTGCGGAAAGTGAAGCCGATCTTAAAAATGGAAAAATATCTGTGACTTCACCAATAGGCAAAGGCTTGTTGGGGAAGAAAGTGGGAGATAGTGCAGAAATAAATGTACCTAACGGGATACTAAAATTTGATATTTTGGAGATTACAAGAAACTAAGCGGTAATATTCTTTATATTTAATCCTATCAAATCTTGATAGGATTTTTTGTTTTACAAAACGAAATGTATGTCTAGTATTTTCACAAAAATCATTCAAGGAGAAATTCCTTGCTACAAAATAGCCGAAGACGATGATTTCTTTGCGTTTTTAGATATTAACCCAAACGCAGCGGGTCATACGCTATGCATTCCTAAAAAGGAAGTAAATAAGATCTTCGATCTCGATGAAACTACCTATATGGGACTCATGGCTTTTTCCAGAAAAATAGGGAAAGCTATAGAAGCGGCAATCGATTGTAAAAGAGTAGGCATTACCGTAATTGGTCTAGAAGTGCCTCATGTTCATGTGCATCTGATACCGCTCCATACAATGGAAAATGCGACTTTTCAGCACAAAGTATCGCTTAGTAATGATGAATTTCAGGAGATTGCACAAAAGATTCGTGCTAAACTTTTATGATGCCGGCAGAAAAAAGATAATACGTTACCGCGCCCAGTATAGCTACTGATAATAGCATTAGATAAAATAATTTTGTAAATTTTAGTGAGGAGGGTTCCGGTGACACCATTTTTTGAAAGTATTCAAAACTTCGTTCAATGTCCTCGGTCCACAGCACAGGGTACACCTTGGAATTACATTTATTACAGGTAATAGCATGACTTATTTCACTTGTAGTCCTGTTGTAAAATTTACTAAGTAAATGTTTCTGATAAAACCGAAGTGTCATATCCTGATTAAAACATTCCGGGCAATTATTGGTTAAGCTTGCTTCTTTAATAATAACCAGATCTTCTATTGGCATAATTATGAGTTTACTTTTAAGGAAATTTGCATTATAGTGCCTTCCTTACTCGAGTTCAGAACCTTGACCTTTCCTTGATGATATTCTTCTACGATTCTTTTTACCAATGACAAACCAAGCCCCCATCCTCTTTTCTTAGATGTAACGCCCGGATTAAATATATTAGTATAATTACGCTTTGGAATTCCGAGCCCTGTATCAGAGATAAGGATATTCACATAGTTGCCTTCGGGAATGATCTCAATGGCAATAGACCCTTTCCCCTTCATGGCGTCTATCCCGTTTTTAACCAGATTTTCAATAGTCCAGTTATACAATGCTCTATTCAGTAAAATAGGGAGCTTTTCTACCCTTGAATCAAAAGAGAAATGAATAAGCCTGGAACTTCTCAACTTAAGGTAATCAAAAGCACTTTTGGTTTCTTCCACAATATCCAAACGTTCTAGTTTGGGAAGCGATCCAATATTAGAGAAACGCTCGGTGATGGTATGAAGCCTCTCTATGTCTTTTTCAATTTCGGTGGTTATAGAACTATTTATTTTTTCATTTTTTAGCAGTTCATTCCAACCTAACAAAGAAGTTAAAGGCGTCCCTATTTGATGTGCTGTTTCCTTGGCCATTCCTGCCCATAACTTGTTCTGTTCTGAGGCTTTATTGGTTATGAAGAAAAAGAAAATTACAGCCCCGAATAAGAGAATAATTAATAGTAATGCAATAGGGTAGAACTTTAATTTATTTAACACTTCAGAATTTCCATAATACAATGTGGCCAGGGGCTCACCATCATAGTTTATGGAGATAGGGATGTTTTCACTTTTAAATTTTACAATTTTCCTGAGTACCTGAAGCGAATCTTTTGCTATGTCTAAAGACATATTGTTAGTCTTCATGGAACCATCCTTATTTACGAGGATCATGGGCGTGGAAGTATTGTTTTGAAAAATCTTTACATGAAGATTTCCAAGATCTCTATCCTCTGAAGACTGCAAAAGTTCTGATTGTGCTGTGGCCCAAATCTCCATTTTATGACGTTCCTCTTCCTTAAACTTCTTAAAAAAACTGTTGGTGTTCCACAGAATAAGGCCTACGACAACAAAAGACGCTACCAGCAGAAAAATATTGTAACTTTTGTTTTTTGGAGTAAAATTCATTCTATGGGTTAAGAGCTTTTAAAGATAACTTAAAATGCTATTAATTGTTGCATTTCTATGGCGTCTCCCGGCAATATTTTGGACACATTTTACGTACCTTTGCATCCTATGCCCAAAACAATTTCGTTAAATCCTTCAGACCTTTCTACCGGCCAATTGCACGGTTATTTGTTGGGTGCGGTAGGCCCCAGACCTATAGCTTTTGCTAGTACTATAGATAGTGAAGGAAGACCAAATTTAGCGCCTTTTAGTTTTTTTAATGTATTTAGCGCCAATCCACCCATTTTAATTTTTTCCCCTGCCAGAAGGGTTCGAAATAATACAACAAAGCACACACTGCAAAATGTACTTGCCAACAAAGAGGTTGTAATTAATATTGTGAACTATGCTATTGTACAACAAATGTCCCTTGCCAGTACGGAGTATGATGTGGGTGAGAACGAGTTTGTCAAAGCGGGGTTAACTATGTTAAAATCGGATGTAGTACGGCCACATCGGGTGGCAGAATCCCCGGTTCAGTTCGAATGTAAGGTTACCAAAGTAGAGCCTTTGGGCAGAGAAGGAGGGGCAGGTAATTTGGTATTTTCTGAGGTAGTAAAGATGCATATACACGAAGATATTCTAGACGCAAATGGCAGTATAGACCAACAGAAAATAGATCAGGTGGCCCGGATGGGTGGTAATTGGTATTCCAGAGCTAATAAGGGAATGTTTGAAGTACCAAAGCCATTAACAGCTAAGGGTATTGGAGTAGATAACATTCCGGATGCGATTAAAAACAGTAAGATTTTAACAGGAAATGATTTGGGCATGTTAGGAAATGTTGAGAAATTGCCAAATGAAGAAGAGGTCGCTAATTTTTTGAATGAACAGTTAGCTATTAAAGAACTGTTACCTGCAGACGATACAACATTGCTGCATAGAAAAGCAAAAGAGTTTTTAAATAATAATGATGTACTTTCTGCTTGGAAAGTATTAATGGTAAAATTGTAAGTATGGAATTAGAAGGTAAAGTAAAGATGATTGACGAGACCAAGACCTATGGATCTAACGGTTTCAGAAAAAGAGAATTGGTAATCACTACTGAAGAACAATATCCTCAACACATTTTAATAGAATTTGTACAAGATAAAACAGATCTGTTAAATCAATATAAAGAGGGAGACGCTGTAAAAGTGAGTATTAATGTACGCGGAAGAGAATGGGTTAATCCACAAGGGGAAACAAAATATTTTAATTCTATACAGGGCTGGCGTATAGAAAAAATGCAAGCAGATTCCCAACCAGAAGGAATGCCACCAGTTCCACCAATAGAGGCTTTTGAGCCTGCGAGCGATCTGAATGAAGAAGATCACGATGACTTGCCATTTTAGATTTTTGTGGTAAATTCAATGTAAGTTATACGCTAGATTGAATAGGATTTGCCATGAAGAATAAGAACACTACCATAGCATTTCTGGATGATCGGTTAATTTTTCCGCCGGTTGAAAATTCTACGGCAGATGGGTTGCTTGCTGTGGGAGGTGACCTTTCTCCCGATCGACTTATTATTGCCTATACATCGGGTATTTTTCCATGGTTTAACGAGGACGATTTAATTTTGTGGTGGAGTCCCGATCCGAGGATGGTATTATTTCCAGAAAAGATTAAAATATCCAAAAGCATGAGAAGGGTCCTTGCAAAAGGATCTTTTCGCCTAACAAAAAATACGGCCTTTGAGCGCGTTATCAATCTTTGCGCAACCGTTCCCAGAAAAGAACAAGGGGGTACCTGGATTACATTGGAGATGATACAAGCGTACACACAACTCTTTGAACTAGGAGTGGCGCATTCGTATGAGGTTTGGGAGGGCGAGGAATTGGTAGGCGGCCTGTATGGAGTAGACCTTGGACATGTCTTCTGTGGAGAGAGTATGTTTAGTAAAAGGAGCAATGCCTCTAAGTTCGCATTTATAAAAATGACCGAAGAACTAAAAGGGAAGGGATGCCAACTTATCGATTGTCAATTACACACAGAACATTTAGAGAGTCTTGGGGCGGAACTAATACCAAGAGCAGAATATTTGAAATTTATAGAAAAAGAATAACACAAGCAGGTCTGTAAGTGCTCATAGATACTTCAAGGAATCAATTAACATTACGGATAGATTCTAATAGAGGACATGGTCATAATTGGGTGCTACCAGTTCCCGTATGCGCATAAATTTACCATTAGAATCAAAAAGAATCTCATAGTCTTGTTGGCCTTTATCAGATTTGGCAGAAACAACAAGTTCGTAGTTTATGGAAGGTATGATAAGATTTTGGAATGCATTTTTTAAAGTGGTTTTTAAGGGCAATTCATCGGTTACCAAATATTGTTGGGATATTTTATGAATCTTAAACGCGTTGAAATTGTTTCCAAGATAGGTTTGTATTGGAGAAAAACTGTCATCTGGAATATCTATACTTGTGATCAATACCTCTATGTTTTTTAACCCGCCTGTTGCATCAAATTCCAAACTGTAATACAACTTAGCTTTTTTAAGTTTTGCTTTATATAAGGTTGTGGTGCTATCTCGTTCTTTATAAAAACGGAGTTTCTTCACATTACTAAGCTCTGTCTTAACAAATTCATAGGCTATCGAAGGAAACTCGGACCTTTTTATACGATATTCTCGTTCAGATGTTTCTTGAGAATGGCCCAACCAAGAACAGGATAAAACAAAGACCAGGCAAACAATTTTATACTTCATGATATCTAAAACAACTTAATTCATGATCATTGACCATCCCAGTGGCTTGCATATGGGCATAAATAACGGTACTCCCTACAAACTTAAATCCCCGCTTCTTTAAGTCGAGGCTTATCGCATCTGACAGAGGGGTATTAGCGGGCATTTTTTTATAGTCTGCAAACTTATTTTTGATAGGTTGGTGATCCACAAATTTCCAGATATAGGAACTAAAAGAACCAAAATCTTCCTGAATTTTTATAAAAGCCTGGGCATTAGTAACCGTAGCGTTAATTTTTAGCTTATTTCTTATAATCCCGGCATCTTGCAGAAGACTTTCAATTTTAGCTGGGTTGTATGCAGCTATTTTTTTGTAGTTGAAGTTATCGAAGGCTTTTCTGAAATTTTCCCGCTTCTTTAAGATGGTGATCCAGCTAAGTCCTGCCTGAAAAGTCTCTAGTATCAGGAATTCGAAAAGCGTAGCATCATCTTTTACCGGTACCCCCCATTCGCTATCATGATAGGATTTGTATAATTCACTGCCTAAGCACCATCCACAGCGTCGTTTTTCCATTGGTTAGATCCCTTTATTAAATATAAGGGAATATTTTAAAAGGACTGAATGATAAATAGATAAATGGGCATACCTATGGTAATATTAAAAGGAAATGTAATCGCAAGGGCCATGGGAACATACAGACTTGGATTGGCCTTTGGGGCTGCCAGTCGCATAGCGGCTGGCACAGCAATATAAGAAGCACTGGCAGCTAATATGGTGAATAGAAACTGATTCCCGGTACTTTCCGTGATAAATTTACTGAGATAAGCTACTGCGCATCCATTGATTAGGGGAACTATAATGGCAAAGATGAGTGCGAACCACCCATTTTGCAAAAAAGTTGATAGCTTTTTGCCACTGGTTATACCCATATCCAATAGAAAGACCGCTAGGAATCCTTTAAATATATCTGTAGTAAATGGTGTAATACCTTCTGCCTGCTGATCATTCGCAAGAAAACCAATAAGAAGACTTCCCATGATAAGCAGTACACTACCATTGGTAAGCGAATGGTGTAATACATTCTTGAAGCTGACCTTTTTTTCACTCTTTTTATTGCATAGAGACATCAAAAGTACGCCAACAATGATAGAAGGCGCTTCCATCAGGGCCATAACGGCAACCATATGGCCGCCGAATGGGATCTGTTCTATTTCCAGAAAAGTAACTGCAGTAACGAAGGTTACAGCGCTTACTGAGCCATATGCAGCAGCGATGGCACCTGCATTAGACACTCCAAATTTCTTCCGCAGTAGAAGAAATGAGTAGATAGGAACAATTATAGCCAAAAGCATTCCAAATAGTAATGACCACAGGATCTCCATGTCCAGATCGCTATGTGAGAGTTCCAAACCTCCCTTAAAACCAATAGAGAAAAGTAGGTAGAGCGAAATGAACTTGGAAGATGAGGGTGGAATTTCCAGGTCGCTTTTCAATTGAACAGCGATTATTCCAAAAAAGAAAAAAAGTAAAGCAGGGTTGGTTAAATTGTCTAACAATAAATGCAGATCCATATGGTCAAATTTAAAGTGCCTGGTAAGTATGTAGGTTTATATACGAAACCTATCGGACAAATTTGATTTGTATTGCTCCATCTATTTGAATCTGGTATCCCTGCTCACGAGCTTCCAGAATCATGTCTTTGGCATGGTTTTTAGCTTCCTTTAACTCACCAATACGTGCTTCAGAATGTGAGGTGTCTAATCCAAATCGTTCTTGTAAACTAAGGATCTGCAAGTTGTGAAATTTAATCTTGTCTCCTATTAGAGAAAACAGGATGTCCGCGGCCTCGGCAGGGGTGTAAGTACCTTGTACCAGTTTAATAGTGCTCTGTTTTTGTGTTGTTGGTGTAATTTCAGTTTTCATAGTATTAAAATTAAGGTGAATATGTATTTTTTATTTCCTGAGGGTTCCTAACCTCATAAACGACACACAGGCCAAAATAAAGCCAATGATCATTAGTTGGTCCGTGAACATTTTATCATAATAGATTGACATTGCCAGAAATCCGAGAAAAATAGAGCTTCCAAGCAAGAAAATGAGATGTGATTTTGATGATAGCATATTTTAAGATTTTATGTTTTTTATAACTGGTGCAAAAGTCTTAAGTTTATTTGATTTATTTTTATTTATATTTAATATGATATACATAAATAATAATTATGAATTATACGTTACAGCAGCTGAGGATCTTTAAGAAGATCTCAGAAACGAAAAGTATTACCAAGGCTTCTGAAGAACTCCATTTAACCCAACCTGCGGTCTCCATTCAGCTAAAAAAATTACAGGACCAATTCGATATTCCCTTAACAGAAGTTATAGGCAGACAATTATATGTTACGGAATTTGGTTATGAGATTGCTGAAGCCTGTGAACGCATTTTAAATGAAGTACATGCTATTCGTTACAGATCTAAGGCCTATAAAGGCCAGTTGGTAGGAAAATTACACATCTCTATTGTATCCACTGCCAAATATGTAATGCCTTATTTTTTGTCTGGATTTATAAGCGAACATGAAGGGGTAGACTTACACATGGATGTAACCAACAAAGCAGGAGTGTTAAAAAGTCTGGAAAATAATGCTGTTGATTTTGCCTTGGTCTCTGTATTGCCAGAACAACTCAAAGTTAATAAGGTTACTTTGATGCAAAATAAACTGTACTTGGTAGGAAGTCGGTTTCCAAAAGGGGCTAAAGAAAAAATACGGAAAGCCGATTTTGAGAAATTACCTTTTATTTTTAGGGAACAGGGTTCGGCGACAAGAAAAGCGATGGTCGATTTTCTAAAATCCAATGGCATAATCACTGGTAAGATAATGGAACTAACTTCCAATGAAGCTGTGAAACAAGCGGTGATTGCCGGACTGGGTTTTTCTATTATGCCAATTATAGGATTAAAGAATGAACTAAATAATGGTTCCATCCAAATTATACCCACTAAAGGTTTACCAATCAGCACTTCCTGGAATCTCATCTGGCTTACTTCCAAGAAATTCTCACCTACTGCAACGGCTTATCTGGACTATATCCGTCAGCAAAAAGATTCCCTGATTAAAGATAAATTCAACTGGTATGAAAATTACTAAAGCAGTGGTAAAGGGTAAAAAAGCCGACCCTCTCCGATTATAATTCTAAATAATCAAAACGGCCGGCACCTGAGGAAAAAGAATTATTGACGTAATTCACCTAACCGAAGTGCGTCTTCAAGATGTGCCTTAACGGTTGGGAAATGCCTAAAAAATTTACCGCCATCCAAGGGCTTTAAAGTAACCTCCGTACGGCCATCAGATGTGTAGGCATAACGGACCACTTCCACTTTCTTTCCCTTAAGGGCTTTCATGTTGGCAATACCTCCGCGTTTAATGATAAAATTCTTCCTTGGAAAATTAATATGTCTGTACTTAGCCGAAGAGGGATTCCCAATAGTGAAGATGGCACCTTCTTGGACAGCAACCTGCTGTTGATCCTGGGCACTGGTGAAAGTGCAAAGTGTTAGGCAACAAAAGATAAAAAACGCTCTGAGTATCATAAGCTTGGTATTATATAATGAGTTATAAAAGTAGTCAAAAATTAGATTATTATCAAGCATTACTATTGTTAAAAAGTAGTTAAACTATTATTAAATGAAAGTATTACTATTATATTTGATTTTTCAAATTAAGGGAGTTATGAAGCATTTGTTGCAAACCATAAAGATTGAAGTCAATAAAAAGACCTATGTAAAGGACCCGGAGTCAACAGTTTTAGGAAAAAAAATTGTTGAGAATAGTATATTAATGATCTATGAAATGGGTTTTGAGTCGTTTACTTTTAAGAAGCTTGGTGAACGTATTGGTTCAAATGAAAGTTCTGTATACAGGTACTTCGGAAATAAACACAAATTATTACTCTATTTAACTTCCTGGTATTGGGGATGGTTAGAATATCAATTTGTTTTTGCAACGATAGGTATTGCCGATTCTGCAGAAAAATTAAAAAAAGGGATCGAAATCATTACAAAGCCTGTAGTATTAGATGCCTCTTTCGCTCATGTGAACGAGGTCTTGTTAAATGATATTATTATCAACGAATACTCAAAATCATACCTCACCAAAGAAGTGGATATCGAAAATAAGGAAGGTTATTTTGAGATTTATAAGCGGTTGGTAGGCAGAATAAGTGAGATGATAACAGCTTTAAACAATTCATATCCGTTCCCTTCAAGTTTGGCCAGTACCCTTTTGGAAGGAACCCAACACCAGTATTTCTTGGCTCAGCATTTCCCCTCTCTTACTAATTGTAATGAGGAGGTTTCACCAACAGAGTATTTTACGCATTTGGTATTTAATTCTTTAAACAAATCTATAGATGGCTAAAACAGTGTTAACCGCATGGCAACGACTCATTGGGCTTTTAAAACTAGACAAGAGGGATATTATTCAGATTTTCTACTACGCCATTTTTGCTGGCTTAGTAAACCTGTCTCTTCCATTGGGGATACAGGCTATTATTAATTTAATACAAGGGGCGCAAATAACCACTTCCTGGATTGTTCTGGTGGTTCTGGTGACCATTGGGGTTGCCTTTGTAGGGATCTTGCAATTAATGCAAATTAGAATTATTGAAAATCTACAGCAGAAAATATTTACACGTTCCTCTTTTGAATTTGCCTACCGATTTCCAAAAATAAAAATGAGTGAATTGCGGAATTTTTATCCACCAGAGTTGGCGAATCGTTTTTTTGATACCTTAACGATACAAAAAGGGTTAGCTAAAATATTAGTTGATTTTCCTGCCGCGTTGCTTCAAATAATTTTCGGATTGATGCTCCTTTCTTTCTATCATCCCTTCTTTATTATTTATGGATTCCTTTTATTATTGTTAATATATTTCGTTTTTAAGTTTACAGCACAAAAGGGATTAGAGACCAGCTTACAGGAATCGGAGAATAAATATAAGGTAGCTCATTGGATACAGGAAATAGCTCGTTCTATAATAAGCTTTAAACTTTCCGGCAAAACAAGCTTGGCAATGGACAAGAACGATATGCTTGTGGCAAACTATCTGGAGGCTCGGGAGAGTCATTTTCGGATTTTGGTGATACAGTTTATTCAAATGATTGGCTTTAAGGTATTGGTTACTGTAGGACTGTTATTAATTGGCGGGATTTTAGTGCTGAATCAGGAAATGAATATTGGGCAATTTGTAGCTGCCGAAATTATTATACTCCTGGTGATTAGCAGTGTGGAGAAACTAATTCTTGGACTGGAGACTTTTTATGACCTGCTAACATCACTCGAAAAATTGGGGCAGGTGGTAGACAAATCCCTGGAATCTCAAGAGGGAGAAAAACCTTTTAAGGAGAATGAGGCCTTCAATGTTGAGCTCAAGGATATTGGGTATTATGTCCCAGGCACTAAAAAACTAATTATAGATAACCTCTCCCTACTTATAACACCGGGATGTACTATTCTAATTGAAGGAGACAGTGGTTCTGGAAAATCTACATTGTTGCGTCTAATCGCTGGAATAATAGAACCTGATGTTGGTAGCATTTATGTAAATAATGTATCACTAAAATCTATTGAACTAAACTATTATCGTTCTCACTTAGGTCAATCACTTGCAGAAGAATCTCCTTTTGAAGGAAGTATTCTCGATAATATTACCTTCGGAGATATCTCGGTAAAAGAAGAGGATGTTTATTGGGCGCTAGATAATACAGGACTTACTGAATTTGTTAAGGAGCAACCTTTTGGTTTAAAGACCATGTTGTATCCTGAGGGTCAGCAAATCCCATATGTAATCGCCAAGAAAATTGTTCTTGCCAGGAGTATTGTAAGAAGGCCCAGATTACTAATACTTAAAGATCCATTAGATCATTTTAATCCTGAGGAAGCAACGCATATCATGGATTTCTTATCGGATCGTGCAAACCCATGGGCATTAGTTGTTGTTAGCCATAACCCGGGATGGAAAAAAAGATGTACGAGGATTATTACTATGAAGAATGGTGGAATAATTAAAGATAAATAAGCATTATGTTAAATATATCTCCCAATAAACTTAATAGGAAAATAGACCTTACCCACTTTAAGTCTTCTCAAAAGGTCTTTCATGCGCGCCATTACAAGCATTTTAATCGCTTTTTGCTGGCTTTTTCCATAATAGGGTTGATTGTACTTTTTCTTCCCTGGACACAAACCATTTCGGGCACTGGCTATTTAACGACCCTTAATCCTGAACACAGGCCACAGACAATTCAATCTCCTATACCTGGAAGAATAGAAAAATGGTATGTTCAGGAGGGTGACTACGTAGAAAAAGGAGACACCATTTTATTTATATCCGAAATAAAGAATGAATATTTCGATCCTAATTTAATAACCAGAACAGGAGATCAAATAAAATCGAAGTCAATGGCTGTAAATTCCTACGAGGGAAAAGTAAAAGCACTTAACAGCCAAATTGAGGCATTGACTAATGAGCGGGTTCTAAAATTAGAACAGGCAAGAAATAAATTATTACAATCGAAATTAAAAGTACAAAGCGACAGTATAGATCTTGAAGCTGCCAAAACCAATATTCAAATAGCCCAACGACAGTACGAAAGGGTAGTACAGTTGGAAAAAGAGGGGCTAAAAGCGGTTACAGACGTAGAAGAAAAGAAGTTAAAACTGCAGGAGACCCAGGCAAAACTTATTTCTCAGGAGAACAAATTATTGGCATCCAGGAATGAGATCCTAAATGCAACTGTTGAAATTAGTCGCGTCCGGGCGGCGTATACCGATAAGATATCGAAGGCACAAAGTGATATGTTTACTGCGCAATCGAATCAATTTGATGGAGAAGCACAGGTGACAAAACTTCAAAATGAATTTACGAATTATGAGATTCGAAAATCCATGTACTACATACGAGCGCCTCAAAGTGGCTATATCAATAAAGCAATCATGGCGGGTATTGGAGAAACCTTTAAAGAAGGAGATAGGCTTGTTGGGATTATGCCTTCTAACTATGATCTTGCAGTGGAGACCTATGTTGCTCCTATAGATCTGCCGCTAATACATTTGGGAGAAGACGTACGAATTCAATTTGACGGATGGCCGGCTATAGTTTTTAGTGGATGGCCCAATGTGTCTTATGGAACATACGGAGGAAAAGTAGTTGCCATTGAAACTTACATTAGTAATAATGGGAAATACAGAGTTTTAATAGCGCCGGACCCTAATGATCATGAATGGCCCAAGGATATTAGAATAGGTTCAGGAGCCAATACAATAGCACTTTTAGAAGATGTAGCTATTTGGTATGAACTATGGAGACAACTAAATGGGTTTCCTCCTAATTATTATCAGCCTGTAGAGGGTATGGTTAAAACAGATAAAAAGTAAGAATGAGATACTTTCTTTTACTACTATTTTTAGTGGCCAGCTTTTCTGGAAACGGACAGGTAACAGACAGTCTTACCCTAAATTTTAAGGAATATCTGGGATATGTGAAGAAATACCATCCAATTGCCAAACAGGCTGAATTGAATATAGATATAGGGCAAGCCAATCTAATGAAGGCCCGTGGTGGATTTGATCCGAAGATAGAAGTGGACTATGATCGTAAACAGTTTAAGGGGACGGAGTATTACGATCGACTCAATGCTGCTTTTAAGATTCCAACCTGGTACGGGATAGAGCTAAAGGGTAATTTTGAGCAGAATGACGGAGATTTTTTAAATCCGGCAGAAAGTGTTCCCACAGACGGGTTATATAGCGCCGGGGTATCTGTTTCGGTAGGCCAGGGGTTACTTATCAATGATCGGATGGCGACCTTAAAAAAAGCGCGGTTCTTTAGAGAGCAATCTAAAGCAGATAGGGATCTATTGGTCAACGACATTTTGTACAGGGCATCCTTGGCGTACTTCGACTGGCTGCAGGCTCATAACGACCGTATAATTTTCGCAAACTTCTTAACCAATGCAAAGATTCGATTTGAAGGTATTAAAAAAAGTGCGGAGGCGGGCGATATTGCTACCATAGATACCGTTGAAGCTAAAATAGCAGTACAGAACAGGGAATTAGGGTTGGAACAAGCTACGATAAAGCTTATTAAAAGGACCTTGGAACTGTCTAATTTTTTATGGGTAAATAATGTTCCTGTAGAATTACAGCCCAATGTGGTCCCGGATAGAACCTTAAATGAAGAGATCGATGCAACTCTTGAAATTTATGGAAAACCATTAAACAGCTTTACCTTAGAGAATCATCCAAAGCTCCTATCTCAAGGATATAAAATAGAAGGATTACAAGTGAATAAGCGGTTAAAGGCGAACAAACTCCTTCCTAAGATAGATTTGGAATATAACTTTTTAACAGAAACCCCGGAGTTCATCCGATCCTTTGAGACACAAGAATATAAGGGAGGGATTAATTTTAGTTTGCCGTTGTTCTTGCGAAAAGAACGTGGAGATCTTAAGTTAGCCAAATTTAAACTTAGAGATGCGCAGTTCGAGTTTAAGAGTTTGGAAGTGGAAATCAAGAACAAGGTGGTTGCTATATATCGCGAACTAGATTCTTTTGAGACACAGAATAGCCTTATTAGTAGTATTGTGGCAGATTATACAACCTTGTTGCTGGCGGAAGAGCGTAAATTTAATTTCGGAGAAAGCTCCTTATTTCTTATTAATTCTAGGGAAAGTAAATTAATCGATGCCGAGTTAAAGAAAAATGAAGTTCAGAATAAATTCTTTACCACCAAGGCAAAGCTGTTTAAAAGTTTAGCTGTCAACCCTGTGAATCTATAAGGCGTTATTTTTTATGAGCGAAATACCAGAAATAAATTGTAAGTATTCTGTTCTAATTACCACCAAGTGGACATGTAAACTGAATTAACTTTAGTTACCTAAATTAACAAGAAAGATAACATTACAGTGACCACCGAAATGACTACAAAATTAATAATTAAGGATTCACTAGCTCAGGCAATGACCTATGATTCTTTTAAAGGCCTCGTTAAATCCCTTGCTTCAGATGGCGGAACTACGGGACCTGAACAGACCGATGCCCATAAGCAATACACGGTTTTGAATGATAAACGAATGAAGCGGTGGGATAAAACCTTTAAAATATCTGAGGCACAGGCAACGCAACTCAATGCGTTTAACAGAAAAGTATTATGGTTGGTGATAACAGAAAGCTGGTGCGGGGATGCGGCCCCAACCATACCAGTTATGAACAAGATGAGTCAGGAAAACCAAAATATTCAATTAAAAATAGTCCTTAGAAATAAACACCCGGAGTTAATGGAACGCTTCCATACCGACGGGAAATTGTCTATTCCAAAGTTAATAATGATAGACCAGGAAACCCATGATGTAATAGATGCCTGGGGTCCTTTACCCAGCATTGCTAAAAAAATTGCTGCGAATTATAAAGCTACGCACGGACAATTAACCGCATCCTTTAAAGAGGAATTGCAACAATGGTTTAATGCAGACAAAGGGCAAAATACAATTAAAGATCTCTTGCAATTACTTGCTTTGAAATAAATAGGTAATAGTACCTATTTGTAAAATTTTAGAAGAAGGGTTAAACCGGGCCTTTAATGCATATTCAATAGCATTATCTACCAGACACCCATTAGAGGTATTTGAGCTTGTACTATTATATTGTGCATCAATTACATAGCCTAGTCGGTCTACCTTGATATTGATGACTACTTTGCCACCTTCAATACAGGTGTAGATAGGAGGTGGTAATTCGTAACTGTTTCGGTCCACCAGGGAATAGGAAATGCTGGTTCGCTTATTCGCGAGATAATCTGTAAATTCTTTTTTTTGCGCCTCTTTCTCTCCTAATTTTTGCTTTCTTTCTTCTCTTATTCTTGCCATTTCTTTTAATGAAGCAGTATACTCTGGATCTCCGTTTAACGCATTCTCTTCATTAGATGTAAGGTTATTCTCTTCCATTAGTTCCTCTAAGGTTTTTAAAGGTTCCGGTTCACCAAAACTTGGTTTAGCAGTCTCATTAACGGCCATATTACTTTTAATGAGGTCTTTATTGGCAAGTTCTTCAGCCTTTTTCTCTTCCTCTTCCAAAATGGCTTGCAGATCCTCATCGGCCAGACTCATTTCTATGACGTATTCGTCCTCCACGTTTCCGCCCATATGTATGTTAAACAGGAGTAATACCACAATGGAAAGCGAAAAAAAAGTAATAAGGAATGAAAGCTGATTTTTATTCAGGTTCATTAGATAATCTGCTATAGCTTGAAACCTTTTCATGAGGTAATGCCTTTGGGAGTTTTTAAAAATACAAAAAGTCTAAGGTTCCTCCCCTAGGATTAGTTCATTGTATTTCTTAGGCTCCAATGCATTATCTACGTTGTAATCCCCTATTTTGGTTCTTCTGAGTGCTGAGAGATACCCTCCGGAAGATAATGTTTTCCCAAAATCATGAGCAAGAGATCGGATATAAGTTCCTTTACTGCACACTACCCGAAACTGTATTTGGGGCATGGTGATGGAGACAATTTCAAATTCAAATATTTCGATCGTACGCGATGGTAATTCAACATGTGTACCTTCGCGCGCATATTCATATAATCGTTTTCCATCTTTTTTTAACGCTGAAAAAATAGGAGGTTGCTGCTCTATTTTTCCCAGAAATTTTTTGGTTGCTTCTTCAATATGGCCCTCAGTAATATGGTTAATGGGGAATGATTGGTCAATTTCTGTTTCAAGATCATATGATGGTCGGGTAGCGCCTAAAGTAATAGTACCCGTATATTCCTTTAACTGCCCCTGAAGATCTGTAATCTTTTTTGTAAACTTTCCTGTACACATTAATAAAAGTCCTGTAGTAAGAGGATCCAGGGTGCCGGCATGGCCAATTTTTATCTTTTTTAGATCAAATTTTTTACGAATTGCCCATTTAATAGCATTCACTGCCTGAAAAGAAGACCACCCACTTGGTTTGTCTATAAGAAGTACTTGTCCGTCTAGAAAATCTTCCTTGGTTTTCAATGGTATGAATCAGGTATTATGGTGTTAATTGTACATGCCAAATCCTATGGCAATTAAACCGACAACAAAACAGTAGATCGCGAAATAACGCAGTTTACTTTTTCTTACCAACTTAATCATCCAGGTACAGGCAAATAAACCCGCCAAGAATGCTGCTATAAAACCTACGGTCATTGGCACTATTTGTTCCCCTTGGTAGTCTATCTCCCCGCCCAAAATATCTTTAGCCATTTTACCCAAAATTAATGGCACTACCATTAAGAATGAAAAACGTGCAGCTTTGGACTTATCTATTCCCAACAGGACGGAGGTAGAAATAGTAGCACCACTTCTTGATATTCCCGGAAGTATTGCGATAGCTTGCGATACTCCAATTATAAATGCGTTTAAGAATGTTACCTTTTTTTCTGTTACCTTGGCTTTGTCCGCTAAATAGAGTAAAAGTGCTGTAATAATTAACATATACCCAACCAATAGTACATTCCCGCTAAAAAATCCTTCCATTTGATCTTCAAAAAAAAGTCCAAGAAAGGCTGCGGGGATCATAGAGACAATAATCTTCAAAGAAAATTGAGATTCTTCATTCCATTTAAATTGGAAAAGTCCTTTTAATAATTCATACACATCGGCCCTAAATACGACTATGGTGCTTAATGCCGTTGCAAAATGCAATACTACTGTAAAAAGCAGGCTGTCTTCGGGGATAGATGCATCCCCTAAAATTGCTTTTCCTAATTCTAAATGCCCGCTTGAGGATACCGGTAAGAACTCTGTTAATCCTTGAACAATACCAAGAATAATGGCGTCAATAATCTCCAATTATTTTTTCTTATGAGGATTTAACAAAATAGCGTATACTTCAATGCCAAGACCAATTAATACCAAGGTAGGGGCTAGCCGTATTCTTCTAAAACTATAGATGTCCGGATTAAATACAGAAGGATCATCACTACCACCTCCACTCATTAAAATAAATCCCAAAGCAATACAGGCAATCCCAATAAACATAAACAGGTAGTTCCTTTTTTGAAAAATAAACTCGGGTTTTGGGAGTTGTTCCTTTCCGTTTTTTTGTTTTTTACTCATGCCGCAAAGTTAATAATATAAATCGTCTGTTCTAAGATTTAGGAATCGCTGGGTTGCAAAGAAGGTGCTTAACAGAGAAATAAGAACCCCTAGTATAAAAATGCCTAAAAACAACCCTCCTAAAAAAATAGGATCCTGAAACAAATTTAGTTCAGGAAAATTAAGGTTCATATAATACAGTAACCCTCCTAAAACAGCCAAAGCCAAGACTGCTCCCAACATACCTAATTTAATATTAGTCCATATGAACGGCCGCCTAATGAACGTTTTGGTGGCCCCAACCATTTGCATGGTCTTAATAATAAACCGCTTGGAATAGATAGATAGGCGAATAGAGCTATTGATCAATAATACGGCTATAAACGTAAATATGGCACATGTTACTAATATCCAGAAACTAATTTTCTTAACATTATCGGTCAAAAGTGCTATTAGTGGTTTGTCATAGCTAACCTCTTCTACGTACCCTTTGGTTTCAATATCTTCCACAATACTGGCGATCTGGTTTGTAGAAACAAATGCAGCTTTTAATTGCACATCAATCGAATTCTTAAGCGGATTATAGCCCAAGAAGTCAATAAAATTTTCTCCTATTTCTTCACTGTGCTGCTCTGCAGCAACTTCTTTAGAGACATAGGTAGCCGATTTGGTATATTCCGCCATTACCAGGCTTTTCTGAAGTTGATCTATTTCAACTTGTTTGGCATTATCTTTTAAAAATATGGAGATGGTGATTTGTTCTTTAAAATGATCCGCTAACTTTTTAGTATTTAAAACAAGAAGGCCTAATACACCCAGCAGGAAAAGAACCAAGCCTATGCTCAGTACTACGGAGAAGTAAGAGGAAATTAATTTTCGTTTTTGATAACGTTCAAAAGATGTACTCATGTTCTGTAGATGATGTCGTAAAAGTACTAAAGTATCATGAACCCTAAGTTGAAGATAGCATTATTATCATTTCTTTAATAGATACTTTTGACCCAGACTTTCTATCGCTTTAAAGTAAAATGGCCTTTTATTAATACATCATCAATTTTGATGGTATACCAATAGTCGGCCGAAGGGAGCGGTCTATTATTAAACACCCCATCCCAGCGAAGCGGCGTATTTACAACTTGTTCTAATAATTTACCATATCGATCAAAAACACATATTTCATAGTCGGTATATGATTCAATACCCTCAATTTCGAAGGTATCATTGTAGCCATCTCCATTAGGAGTGAAAAATTTAGGACTTACAAAATGCAGGTATTGTTGTGTAACTACCCCACAATTGGTATTATTTCTTACATAAACGGTATAGCTCCCTCCCGCGATGTTTCTGAATACAGGCTCGGTTTGATAAGTAAATCCGTCCAGGGAGAATTCATAGAATCCCGTATTGGAGGTAACCACAGTTATATCGTACTCATCTGAAAGTATTTCACTAATAACCGGTAAATCAATTTGATTGAGAATAATTGTTTTGGTATTGGAACACCCATTCGAATCAGTTACACTCACAGTGTAGGTGCCAGGTTGCGAAACAATAATGTCAGAGGTCGTTTCCCCTGTATTCCATAAATAACTAACATTGGCAATCCTCGCTTCCAATGTCACATCCGTATTTTCACAAAAAAATATGGTTTCATCGGCTACTATTGGTAATGGATTAAAATCTAGCGTTACAGGAGTTCGTGTATCGGAAGGACAGTTGGCTAATGTGGGGACCGCTTCTGCGTAATAGGTACCTGCAGTACCGATTGTGAGTGAAGGATTATCAGACTCCAACAGCGTGCCCCCAACAGGTGAGTCATACCAATTTACGCTGATTCCGGGAGGAACCCTCACCGTTAAAATTCCGTTCTCAATATTTTCGCAAAGACTTAAATCGCCAATGCTATTCGGAGGCGCCGGGGTAGGCACCAAAATCATTTCAAATACTTCGGAAATTACATTACACAGATCATTCGAAATGTTTATAAGATCCTCGGATACTTTTACCCTGTAGTATCTATTAGTATTCGTTGGAGGGGCAGTGTAGGTATTGGTAGTTTCATTGGGAATATCTACCCAGTTACTATTATCAGAACTTTCCTGCCATTGATAAAAATGGTTTGAAAAAATACTGAAATCTGGAGAGGCCATTAAGTTAGTAGCACTTATAGGTCCATCATCTTCACAAGCTGCAATTGAGGTTGCGTTATTGTCGTTGGTAATTGTTATAAGGTCCCCACAAGATCTAAAAACAATATCATCTAAAGCCAGATCATTACCGCAACCTCCTTCCGAATTATTGATCATTTTTAAGATCACAGAAGATTGTCCTGGCTGGGTTTGAAATAATAGGGCATACTGTTCCCATTCCGGGGAAGTTCTATCAACAATATCACCAGTATCACCCGATGCGAGCAACGTTGTATTGGTACTGTCCCATATTTCGAACTTAACATTGATAGGAATTCCATTTCCGGGACATCCAACGCCAGATCTGGGATGTAAGTTTAATATCCAGGATGAAAATTCATAGGAGGTATTTTCGCACAGGCCATTAATAGATCTTTTAAAAAACTCTCCAGCGGTAAAACTTGCATTTACAATAAAAGATTTGCCACTTACATCGTTGGGGGTATGGTCTTGTATATTAAACCAATCGAAGTAGCCTGCTGTGCTACTCGAAATGGTATAGCTGCCATCACTTGGAGCACCATTTACATACGTATAGGTAGTGGTTCCTGCTGGCAAAGCAGGACCATTTGTTGGGCCAGATCCAAAGTCTTCCGTAAAAATAGGAGCCCCTGAGTTGCCCTGACAAAACGCTAATTGAGCACCAACTTCAGAGGTATAACAAGACAGTAGTAATAAAAACAGAACTTTTAATAGTCTTATTTTCATGCCTAAATATATAATTTTTCAATTCAACAAAAAGGTTGTTTGGATTATTCATCCAATTAATACGTTTTAATGTTCCGTGAATAGCTTTTCCCTTTGAGGGATTACTCCTATTTTTGCTGCAATAGTTAGAGAACAAAAAAATGAACTACGATTTTAGGCAGATCGAAGATAAATGGCAGCAATATTGGGCCAAGAATCAGACTTTTAAGGCAGATAATCAATCGAACAAGGAAAAATTCTATGTTCTAGATATGTTTCCTTATCCCTCTGGTGCCGGGTTGCACGTTGGGCATCCTCTGGGATACATAGCAAGTGATATTTATGCCCGGTTTAAAAGACATAAAGGGTATAATGTTTTGCATCCAATGGGATACGATTCCTTTGGATTACCGGCTGAACAATACGCAATCCAAACAGGACAGCACCCTGCTGTAACCACCGACGCAAATATTAAAAGGTATCGCCAGCAATTAGACCAATTGGGTTTTTCATTTGACTGGAGCCGAGAAGTGAGAACATCGGACCCAACATATTATAAGTGGACACAATGGATATTTATACAATTATTTAATTCCTGGTACAATACGGAAACCGATAAGGCCGAAGACATTGAAGAATTAATAGCCGTTTTTAACGCTGAAGGAAACGCTCATGTTAGTGCAGTTTGCGATGAAGATACACCTACTATTTCGGCAAAAGACTGGAGCCAATTTAACGAAAAGGAGCAACAGCAATTTCTGCTTAAATACAGGCTTACTTATTTGGCAGATACAGAGGTAAATTGGTGTCCTGCATTAGGAACTGTTTTGGCGAATGACGAAATTGTAAATGGGGTATCAGAACGCGGGGGTCATCAAGTGGTCCGAAAGAAAATGACACAATGGAGTATGCGAATTACGGCCTATTCACAACGTCTGTTAGACGGACTTCAAAAAATAGACTGGCCGCAGCCATTAAAAGATGCACAAACCAATTGGATCGGAAGGTCTGTTGGCGCGTCATTAACCTTTAAAACGGCAGTATCTGGAGAGATTAAAAACACGTATAATATAGAAGTATTCACCACACGTCCCGATACTATTTTTGGCGTGAGTTTTATGACTTTGGCGCCAGAGCACGAGTTGGTTCCAAAAATCACGACCAAGGAACAAGAGCAGG
>CBDUCK010000013.1:0-23414 GCA_965365635.1 uncultured Muriicola sp. | reverse complement strand
ACTTTAAGTATTGGTTTTTCATAATTTAAAGTTTGGTTGGTTATTTAGGAAAAGCTCCGACGCCTGTCGGAGCTTTTTTTATACAATAGTTTGGTATAAATGTTGTTTTATTATCTTAACAAGGAAGTAGGATCTTGACGGTTTTACTAATTTTGACCAAAATATTTTAATGAAGAGATATTTTTTCATCGTGTTTATTCTCGTGCAAACTGCACTACTTGGACAAAGTAGCGACGGGTCGTTTAAACCTGGCGAATGGTTAAAATTCCGCTTGCATTACGGGTTCTTAAATGCCAGTTACGCCACCTTACACGTCAAATCTGATAGTATTAACGATGTGCCTGTATATCATGTGATAGGTAGAGGCAGAACCACAGGTTTTGCCAGTATATTCTTTAAGGTAGATGATACGTATGAGAGTTATTTTGGCAAAAAAAACAGAAAGCCATACAAGTTTATTCGAAAAATAAGTGAAGGAGGCTACACCAAGGACATAGAGATAAACTTTGATTATACAGATTCTGTTGCGATTCTAAACGATAAGAAAAATAAGAAAAAGTTTAATTTTACCATAGAAGATGGAATGCAAGACTTGGTTTCTGCATTTTATTATTTACGAGACAATTACCAGGCTAAAGATCTGATTGTAGGAGAATCTCTAGAATTAAATATGTTATATGATGATGACGGGGTCTTTAAGTTCAAATTAAAGTATTTGGGAACAGAGATCCTCAAAACCAAATTTGGCAAGGTAGAATGTCTTAAATTTAGGCCCTATGTACAATCCGGGAGGGTATTTAAAGAACAGGAAAGTTTGTCTTTATGGGTTTCTAATGATTTAAACAAAATACCCATAAGAATAAAGGCCGATCTTACAGTAGGATCGCTAAAAGCAGATTTGGACGGTTACAACGGACTAAAACACCAGTTCAAAATAATAATGGATTAATACTATTATGAAGAACAAGGAGCAAGTAGAATCCCAAATTTCAAAATTAGCCGAAAAATACAAGGATTCTGGCCAGGACTTAAGCTCTTATCTAGATGGTTTATTATATCAAAGATATCTCACATACTGGGACTATATTCACTTAGACACCCTTCTGAGCCTACAGGTACCAAGAACTTATTTTCCGGATGAGGAGATCTTCATCATGTACCACCAGATAACCGAATTATACTTTAAACTTATTATTCATGAACAAAAACAAATTGTAGATGATAAATCGCAAGATGTTGAGGTTTTCATAGAAAAGGCAAAAAGGATCAACAATTATTACAAGGCTCTTATTTCCTCCTTTAGTATCATGATTAATGGTATGGAACGGGAACAGTTTATGCGTTACAGAATGGCGTTATTACCTGCCAGCGGATTTCAATCTGCCCAATATCGCATGATCGAAATCTATGCAACACCTTTGGAAAATCTTGTTTTGGAATCGAACAGGTCTGCCTACAGTTCTGATACGCCGATTGAGGAATTGTATGAGCAGATTTATTGGAAGAAGGGCGCCACAGATATAACCACCGGGGAAAAAACCCTCACCTTAAAGCAATTTGAATACCGGTATACGCCTCGTTTTATACGTATCGCTAAGGAAATAGAGGGGAATACAATCTATCATAAATACCTCCATTTGCCAGCTAAAAGCAGGGACAACAAAGCCCTGAAAGAAGCGTTAAAAAATATGGACCTCAATGCCAATGTAAACTGGCCGCTTATGCATATGGGTTCTGCCTATAGGTATCTTAGCAAAGGAAAGTCCGCTATTGAGGCTACAGGAGGTACGAATTGGAAAGAATATCTGCCTCCAAGTTTTCAAAAGGTGGTGTTTTTTCCGAAATTGCACACCGAACAAGATTTAAATGATTGGGGAAAACAATGGGTAGACCATGCTTTTAACCCGGAAAAAGTAAAAAATAAGTAATGCATAAAAATTGGGGCCTCTTTTTAGCATGTGTCTTCCTGCTCTCTTGCGGGGAAGACAAAACCGCAACATCTGAAACAGCAGATGCCACAGTAGCGGAGAAAATAAGTATTCAAAAAAACAGTAAGAAATATGGCTTTAACCTGAACGACTTTAACGTCATTGAGGACACCATACGCAAAGGGGATATTTTTGGGGAATTAATGACCAAGAACAAGGTAGACTACCCCAAAATTTATCAGCTTACACAAGAGTTCAAAGACACGTTTGATGTGCGTAGGATACGGGTGGGTAATCCGTATACGATTCTTACAGCCAAAGATACTACCCAGGCAGCAGAAGTATTTATTTATGAAAATGATGTAATTAATTACACGGTAGTAGATTTTAGAGATACTGTGTTAGCCTATAGAGGACGGAAAGAAGTGACCTATAAATCTAGAGAGGCCTCGGGGATTATAGAATCCTCGCTTTCAGAAGCAATTCTTGCCCAGGGAATAGATTACAATGTAACCAATAGCCTGTCAGAAATCTATGCCTGGACTATTGACTTTTTTAGATTGCAGAAAGGGGATAAATTCAAAGTAATTTATAAAGAACGTTTCATTAATGATAGTATTTATGCAGGGATGGAGCCCATTGAGGCCGCATTTTTCGAACACAATGGAGTGCCTCTGTATGCATTTATGTACGAATCTGATTCTTTAAAGAATGTAATAGATTACTTCGATGATGAGGCTAATAATTTAAGGCGCACCTTTTTAAGAGCTCCCGTTAAATTTAGCAGAATCTCGTCTAGATATAACTTAAAAAGGCGCATACGTTATTATGGGTATAAAGTAAGGCCACATAAAGGAACAGATTATGCGGCACCTGTAGGCACACCCATTATGGCAACAGCCGATGGCACGGTGACCGAGTCTACCCGTAGAGGTGGCAACGGTAAATATGTTAAGATTCGCCACAATGGCACCTATAGCACTCAGTACCTGCATATGAAGGCTCAAAAAGTGAAGAAGGGCCAATTTGTGCGACAAGGAGATGTGATAGGATGGGTAGGAATGACTGGCAATACCGGGGGCCCCCATGTGTGTTACCGATTTTGGAGAAATGGACGTCAAGTGGATCCACTTAGAGAAAAATTACCGGCCGCAGAACCTCTGGCCGAGTCACTCAGACCCGAGTACTATGAGTTTATCAATCCGATGAAAATTCAGTTAGATTGTATAGAATTTCAAGAATCAACAACGGAAGATCTACTAACCCTCAACCAATAAAATGCCATTAGAGAATATCAACCCCACTGCCACCCTGGCCTGGAAGAAACTTTCAGAACACTATACCAAAACTAAAGAACTACAGTTAAATACACTTTTTGAAGAGGATCCTCAAAGGGCCAATAGGTTTACCAAACAATGGAACCAATTTTTGGTAGATTTCTCAAAGAATAGAATTACGGAGGACACACTAAAGCTATTGGTGGAGTTAGCAGAAGAAGTACATCTGAAAGATGCTATTGAAAAATATTTTAATGGAGATTTAATAAATAGCACAGAAGAAAGGGCCGTATTGCATACTGCACTTAGGGCTAAAGAATCAGAGGCGGTTTATGTGGACGGAGTTAATGTTGTTCCTGAAGTGTACAAGGTTAAAGATCATATTCGTTCATTTTCCGACGAAATAATTTCTGGTGCAAAAAAAGGCTATACGGGAAAGGCGTTTACAGATGTCGTGAATATAGGGATAGGCGGTTCCGATTTGGGCCCTGTAATGGTCACAGAAGCACTGAGGTACTATAAGAATCATTTACGAACCCACTTTGTAAGTAACATAGATGGGGATCATGTAAATGAGATCATTAAAGAATTAGATCCGGAAACCACGCTATTCGTAATTGTTTCCAAAACGTTTACCACACAGGAAACCTTAACGAATGCTCTGACGATTAAAGATTGGTTTCTAAAGCATGCGACTCAAGATGATATAGCGCACCATTTTGCAGCAGTATCTACCAATTCTGTGAAAATAGCCGAATTTGGAATTTCTGAAGAAAATGTATTTCCCATGTGGGATTGGGTAGGAGGCAGATTTTCTCTGTGGAGCGCCGTTGGTTTATCAATAGCCCTGGCTGTTGGGTTCACTAATTTTGATGCCTTATTACAAGGTGCAAATGAAATGGATGATCATTTCAGGAAAGCCGATTTTGAAGAAAACATCCCTGTTTTGCTTGCGCTGTTGAGTATATGGTACAATAATTTTTATGGTGCGGAAACAGAGGCGATTATTCCGTACACCCAATACCTCAGTAGATTCTCTGCGTATTTGCAGCAGGGGATCATGGAAAGTAATGGCAAGAGTATGGACAGAGGAGGCAACCGGGCTTCTTACGAAAC
Source organism: uncultured Muriicola sp. (assembly GCA_965365635.1). Classification (GTDB taxonomy): domain Bacteria; phylum Bacteroidota; class Bacteroidia; order Flavobacteriales; family Flavobacteriaceae; genus Muriicola. Next base: position 19,093 of record CBDUCK010000013.1, on the reverse strand, counting down.
CGGGACTATAATTTGGGGAGAGCCGGGCACCAATGCCCAACACGCCTTTTTTCAACTCATCCATCAGGGCACTAAGATGATCCCGGCAGATTTCATTGGCTTTAAAAACTCTCTTTATGGGAATACAGATCATCACAATAAATTGATGGCTAATTTTTTTGCTCAAACAGAAGCTTTGATGAATGGCAAGTCAGAAGAAGAAGTAACCGAAGAATTAGTCGGTAAAAACCTGGCAGAGACAGCAATTAAAAAGCTACTGCCATTTAAATGCTTTGAAGGCAACAAGCCCACAAATACCATCCTTATAGACGCCTTAACTCCAGGTAGTCTGGGGGCTTTAATTGCGCTCTACGAACACAAAATATTTGTGCAAGGGGTTGTATGGAATATTTTTAGCTATGATCAGTGGGGTGTGGAATTAGGGAAACAATTAGCGGCTACAACACTGGGCGATATCACCCAATCCGAAATCTCTAATCACGACACCTCTACAATGAATTTATTGCAGCATTTTAAGAAATAAACTCATTAATTCTCAATATTTAGCTACAGTAAAAATCTTACCCCGTTTTGCGATCCGTAAATGCAAATTTTATGTTAAATTTGTTCTCCTTAATTTAACACTGTCTTAATATCAAAGTGCTTTGAAAATGACACTTTTGCGGACAGAATAAAAACTAAATAACACGAGAACAATGAGAAAAATTTACTTCGCACTTGCTGCATTCTTAATGACAGCAATGGCATTTTCGCAAGGGGTAACCACCGCTTCCATAGGAGGTAAGGTTACGAGTACAGCTGGGGAACCACTTATTGGAGCCACTGTAATTGCATTGCATGTTCCTTCCGGGGCAACCTATGGAGCTGCAGCAGATTTTGACGGGTATTATCGAATTTCAAACATGCGAACCGGCGGACCTTACACAATAACCATTTCGTATGTGGGGTACAATGATTTTGTTACCGAAGGAGTATATTTAAATCTTGGGCAAACAAGTAGAATCAGTACCCAACTTGCAGAATCCGCAACGGCCCTGCAAGAAGTTGTAGTTACCGGGATAAGTGGGGGCGTATTTAGCTCTAACAAAACAGGTACAGAAACTAATGTTTCACAAAGAGATATTAATACCCTTCCAGCGGCATCAAGATCTATTGCGGATTTTGTTCGGATTACACCACAGGCACAGGTGACTGAAGGTAATGACGGGTTCTCAATTTCTCTGGCAGGTCAGAATAACCGTTATAATGCGGTTTATATTGATGGAGCCGTTAATAATGATGTATTTGGTTTAGCAGGCTCGGGTACCAATGGAGGACAAACAGGGGTAAACCCATTTTCTGTCGACGCCATTGAGACCTTCCAGGTAAATATTGCACCTTTTGATGTGAGACAATCTGGTTTCTCAGGAGGTTCTATTAATGCTATAACAAGATCGGGATCTAATGAGTTTAGTGGATCTGCTTATTCATTTGTTAGAAATGAAAGTTTTGTGGGTAAAACTCCACCAGATTTAGTAGGAGACGGAGAGGATAGAGAAAAAGTATCCGACTTTAGTGCCCTTACATATGGTATACGTTTAGGAGGTCCTATAGTAAAAGATAAATTATTCTTCTTTGTGAACTATGAAAGACAAGATGATGAGACTCCACAACCGTTTAATTTTAGTAACTATACAGGAAGATCTTCACAAGCAGATGTTGATGGGTTAGCTAGCTTCTTGCAGTCTAATTATGGATACAATCCAGGAATATTTAATAATAATACAAGAACATTATCCAGTGATAAGCTAACTGCTAAGATAGACTGGAACATTAGCCAGGATCACAAATTATCTATACGTCATGGTTACGTAAGAGGAGAAAATTTAGAAGCCAGAAATTCTGGAAACAGAAATATTGGGTTCATAAATGGTTCTGAAGAGTTCTTAACTACGACCAATTCAACCGCATTGGAAATTAGTTCCAGATTTGGGAATAAATTTGCCAATAACCTTGTAGTAGGATACACAACTGTTCGTGATGACAGAGACCCTGCAGGAGAGCCATTCCCAACAGTAGATATTCAAGATGGTGGAGGTACAATATCTTTTGGTGCTGAACCATTTTCAACAGCTAACTTGTTAGATCAGGATGTTTTTACCATCACTAACAACTTCGATATTTATGCGGGAAGACATACGATAACATTAGGCACAAACCTTGAATTTGCAAAGGCTAAAAACTTGTTCTTTGCCTTTAACTATGGAGACTATACATTTGAAGATCAATTTGATGACGCTGGGGTGCTGACTTCTTCAGGACTAAATCAGTTTCTAACAGGACAGGATGCCGATGTGTATCAGCATGGATATTCTTTAGTAGGAAGTGGTGTTGTAGGTGATGAATCTGCAGGTGCTTCTGAATTTAAAACATTCCAGGCAGGTTTTTATGTTCAGGATGAAATTCAGGTAACAGATGATTTCAAAGCAACATTAGGAGCACGGATCGATATTCCTTACTGGGATGATGGAAGCGTAAATGACGATTTCAATACAAGAACAGTTCCTTTATTGGAGGCTGCAGGTAAAGATTTGCAAGGCGCAAGGGTAGGACAATCTATAGATCCAACAATACACTTTGCACCACGATTAGGACTTAACTGGGATGTTAATGGCGAAGGGAAAACACAAATTAGAGGTGGTATAGGTGTATTTACTTCCAGACTACCATTGGTATGGCCTGGAGGAACTTATAACAATAATGGTATAACCGGTGGTTTTAATTTTGAGTTTGGACAGGCTTTTGAGCCAAACGTTAATAATCAATTTGAAGACCCTGCACCTGGTTCAGGTGGTGTTGGAGGTAATATTGACTTAATTGCTAAGGACTTTACACTTCCACAGGTTGCTAAAATGAACATTGCCATAGATCAAAAATTACCTTGGTGGAACCTTATTGCTTCGGCAGATCTATTGCACACAATTACCATTACGGATATCTATTATCAAAATTTAAACCTTGGAGGGCCTGTAGGAACTTATGAAGGTGCGGATAATCGTCCATTTTATGATAGAAGAGCTGAAATAGATGATACGTATGGTAGAATAATTATGGCTTCAAACACCGGAGGTGGTGAGGCCACTAACGTAACCTTTAGCTTAAGAAAGCCGTTTGAAAATGGTTTTGCGGGGCAGGTATCCTATACATATGGAGAATCTAGCAAGATTTTTGATGGTACGTCTTCTCAAAACAGTTCTCAGTGGAGAAATATCCAATCTGTGAACGGGAAGAACTCTAACCTACCTGTTACACGTTCAGATTTTTCACTTGGAAACAGAATTACTGCCAATTTTAATTATGAATTGAATTGGAGTGACAATGTAAAAACAACTTTCGGGGTATTCTATGAAGGATCTCAAGATGGGCCATATAGCTTTACATACAGAGAAGGACGTGATTTATTGAATGATGATTCCAGAGATAATGCATTGATGTACATCCCTGCAAGTTCTGATGAAATTGTTTTTTCAGGTACGCCAGAGGAGCAAGCTGCAAAATGGACACAGTTAGAGACATTTATAAATAGCAATGAGTATCTAAGAGAGAATAGAGGTAAATATGCAGAAAGAAATGCATCTAGAGGTCCTTGGAGTCATATAGTAGATTTAAAAGTTCTTCAGGATTTCTCATTTGATGTAAAAGGGAAAAGAAATACCATTCAGATCTCTGCAGATATTTTCAATTTCACCAATATGATAAATAAAGATTGGGGTAAGAAAAAGTTTGTTAGAAATAATGTAAGCCCACTTCAAACAGTTTCTACAGGAACTACTCCTGTGTTCGATATCAATTCAGGTGTGGTTAATGATGATGGTACTCCTAATTTCATAGAATTGGATGATTTTGGTTTGCAATCTTCTAGATGGCAGGCACAGTTAGGTCTACGTTATATCTTTAACTAGGATCAACAGATCTATATAATTGTATAAAGACCCCGCATATTGCGGGGTTTTTTAATGCTCAAAAATTAGTACATTTAAAAACTAAAATAAATTCTATGGAAGAAAGCAGTCTACTATTCGATTGGGTACAGGTATTACATTCTTATTTAGCCTATGTTGTTTTGGCGATCCTATTTTTGGCCGTGGCCAACGCAATCACCGGGTTACTATCTAACAGGATGTTTACCCTACAGAAAGATTATCGTCTAAGCCTGTTTACACTCATCCTAAGCCACCTTCAGTTAATCATTGGTATGTTGCTTTATTTTATCTCTGCAAACGGTTTTAATGCGGTAAAAACATTGGGAATGGGGGGGTTAAATTCAGCAGCGCGTTTATTGGCAGTAGAGCATCCCTTAATCAATATCATTGCCATTGTTCTAATCACTATTGGTTGGTCTCGTCATAAGAAATTTATGGAAGGAAAAAAGAAATTTAAAAGTATTGCCATATTTTATGGTCTGGGACTGGTATTAATCCTTAGTAGAATTCCCTGGACACAGTGGTTTAATTAATTAAAATAGTTAGTATGCAAAAAGTAATTACACTAGTAAGTTGTTTCTTTTCGGTGATGATCCTTGCACAAGAGCAGTCTTTATTTAATGGGACCGATCTGTCTGGATGGACGGTCTACGGTACGGAAAAATGGTATGTGGAAGATGGTCTGTTAGTTTCTGAAAGCGGGCCCGATGCTCAATATGGGTATTTGGCTACAAACGCAGCATATAAAGACTTTGAACTTAGTTTGGAATTCTTGCAGGAAGCCGATGGCAATAGCGGGGTTTTTATCCGTTCTACAGTAGAAGGCACAAAGGTTAGTGGCTGGCAGGTAGAGGTGGCTCCTAAAGGATTGCATACCGGAGGGGTTTATGAATCCTATGGCCGCGGGTGGCTCATTAAACCGGCTCCTGAAAAGGAGGAAGTACTTAAGGAAGGGGAATGGAACACCATGAAAATCAGAGTAAATGGCGATCAGCTAACCTCCTGGCTCAATGGGGTAGAAATGGTAAGCATTGCAGATGCTGCCATTGGTGCCGGAGAAGGTTCTATAGCGCTCCAGATACATGATGGGGGAGGTATTAAGGTAAAGTGGCGTAACATCAAATTAATCGTCCCCGAGTAGTACATTATACTTTTGAATAAAGAGTGCGTACACAGGGAAATGATCGCTAAAACCTCCTGTATATCTTCCACCACTATAGGTCCTTAATGGGTAGCCTTTATAAGGGCCTTGGGAGGTAATGAGATAGGATGGGTTATACACTCCGGCTTTCCAAAATTTTAATGAAGCACTGGTATCTAACAGATTGCCAGTCATATAGATTTGGTCGAACAAACTCCACTGATCCCTATAAGCAAGTGTTCCAATACCTTTTTGGTACATGGTTCCCATAGGGTTATATAATACAGAATCTCCTACAAGGGCGTTCCCGGTTTTAAGTTCCAGCACCTTTTTCATGCTATAATCGGTAGGATTATCATTAAAATCTCCAAAGCTTATTATTTTAGGAGAAGAAGAAATTTTTGAAATGGAATCAATAATATGCTTATTGAGTTCAGCAGCTTTTACACGATAGGGTTGGCTCCTGAGCTGGCCTCCACTTCGGGAGGGCCAATGATTTATAATAAGATATACTAATTCCGAACTAAGGAGACCCGAAACTACAAGCTGATCTCGGGAATAGTCTCTCTGGCGGTCGTTATTTAGAATGACCAACCGATGTTTTTTTATCGATATGGGTAAAAAAGTCTGCTTTCTATAAAGAAGGGCCACATCAATTCCGCGCTCATCGGGACTATCATAATGTACAATTCCGTATTCTGAATCATACAACTTAGGATGACGCACCAAATCCTTTAAAACTGTCAGGTTTTCCACTTCACAGAGGCCAATTATATCTGGAGGGCCATATCGTTCGGTTAGGCCTATTTCTGAAAGTACGGATGCAATGTCTCTTATCTTTTTCTGGTATCGTGTAAGAGTCCATCGATACCTTCCTGATGGAGTGCGTTCATCATCAAACACCAAAGTGTCATTATTGATATCGAACAGATTTTCTACATTATAAAAAGCAATGGTACGTATCCGATACAAATCCTCTTCCTGTGAGTTTGCTATCTGAAGGATTAAGAGAAGATAAATAAGAATACCCTTTTGCATACTGTTCTAATCGTTGCTATGCAAGATAAAATCATCACCTGCAATAGGTTTGCATAACCGACTTCTATTTTCGTGATCCTGGCAAGTAACAGATAAACATCCTTGTGATCATTTAATTAACCAGAATAACGTGAATAGAAATCAAACAACATCCCAACTATCTACGCTGCTTTGTCTCTGCTTATTTCTATGGAATGGAATATGGGGACAAGAAACCATAATTAAAGGAATTGTATTAGATGGGCGGACCAACAAAGCACTTTTAGGTGTTTTGGTATCTGTGAATGGGAGCGAATTATTCACAAGGACCAATGATCAGGGCATATTTTTATTGACTACTGAGTTAGTTGGTGATCTGGTATTGAAAATTACGGCAAAGGACTTCGTCTCAAAACAGTTCCCGGTGTACATAGAATTAGAAGAGATAAATCTCGGCACCATTGTTTTAGAAAAAGATCTTACCACTGAAAGGAGCGATCATCTTATTACACTAACAGAAGTTGAACTTGCAGATGATAATCTCCTTGAATCGGGTTCAGGATTGTTGCAAGCCACACGAGATATTTTCCTTACCCGTGCTGCTTTTGATTTTGGGCAGGCTTTTTTTAAAGTGCGGGGATACGATTCTCGCAACGGAACTGTATTACTTAATGGTATGCCGATGAATGATCTATGGAATGGAAGGCCACAATGGAACCACTGGGGAGGATTAAATGATATTACCCGGAATCAGGAATTCGTATATGGTCTGGAAAAATCAAAAGATGCTTTTGGAGGCCTTCTGGGAAGTACCAACATAGATATGAGTCCTTCAAGATTGCGGCCGGGAATTCGAATTTCTAGCTCCAGCTCCAACAGAACCTATAGAGGCAGGCTAATGGCTACCTATACTACCGGAGTAAACGAAAAAGGATGGGCTTTTTCCTTTTCTGCCTCTCGCAGGTTGGCAAATGAAGGCTATATGGATGGAACCCTATATGATGCATATTCTTTGTATTCTTCCCTGGAATATAACTGGCATCAAAAGCATCAGCTGGGAATTACTATGATTATTGCCTCAAATAAAAGAGGCAAATCCTCAGCACTGACTGAGGAGGTAGTTTCATTACTAGGCCATAAATACAACCCGTACTGGGGTTGGCAAGAAGGGGTAGTAAGGAATTCGCGTGAACGTCACATACGACAACCAATACTGATGGTTAATTATACCAATAGCGCCCCTGTTTTTCAATGGAATTTCGGAATTGCCTATCAATATGGAAGCCAAAGGAATAGTAGAATTGGGTATTACAACGCACCTAATCCCGACCCAACGTATTATAGGTATTTACCGAGTTACTATGTAAATAGCCCTATTGGCGCCAATTTTATCAGCGCTTCAATAGCAAGGGAAGGACTACTAAATAATCCACAATGGCCATGGGAAAAATTATATAAGGCAAATACGGGCGATTTTGGAATAGCGAATGCCGCATATGTTTTATATGATGACGTAAACAAGAAGGCCGAATTAACAATGAATCTAGGATGTAATTTAAAATTACATGAGCGATTTAAGATTGATGCCGGTGTAACCCACAAGACCTATAGTGCTGAAAACAATGCGCAAATAATTGATTTGTTTGGCGCTCAATATTTTTTAGATAAAGATCCATTTTCCGATACACTAAATGATGTAAATGGGATATTACAAAAAGGTGAGGGAGATATAATTAACTATAATTATACCAACAACGTTCAAACCTGGGATGTATTTATTCAATCAAGTTTGCAGCTCAGGCAATGGGAATTAGTATTAGCGGGAAACTATTCTTCGAGAATTTTTCAAAGGAATGGACTTTTCTTAAATGAACGCTACTTAGGTAATTCCTTAGGCAAGAGCGCAGAACCTTCCTTTGCTAATTGGGGTATTAAAGGAGGGATCTACTTTCACACGAATGCTAGACATTGGTTTAAAGCCAATGCTTTTTATGGAACACGAGCACCTTTGTTAAAACATGTTTTTATTAATCCAAGAGAAACTAATGAGGTGGTACCGAATATCAACAGTGAAGTGCTTTCAAGCATAGACATGAATTACTTATTGCGACTGCCTAAACTAACGGGCCGACTTTCAGGATTTTTTACTCGTTTCCAAAATACTACCGATATTAATTTCTTTTATGTTGATACAGGTATAGGTTCAGATTTTGTACAGGAAGTGGTAACAGGACTAGATAGGGTTCATATGGGAATTGAAACAGGATTTGTTTACCAAGTTTCACCCCCGGTCAAATTATCATTTGTTGCTTCTGTGGGTAAGTATCTCTATGCCAGTAATCCAATGGTGACCATCAATTTTGATACATCAGGAGCAACTGAAGATCTGATTGATCTTGAAGGAAATAGAACCTTGGGGATTTCGAGAATGAAGGATTATAAATTAGCCCAGGGTCCTCAAAAAGCACTTTCGATTGGAGTGGAATATCGCGATCCTTCTTATTGGTGGGTTAGTACAACTGCAAATTATCTGGCAAATAATTTTATAGATATTTCTGCAATTACCCGTACCTCTAGTTTTCTTCTAAATCCAGAAACCGGAATACCATATCCCGATGCTACAGAAGAAAATGTTCAATCATTACTAAAACAAGAACCCTTGCCAGCCACCTATTTATTAAATATGGTGGGCGGGAAATCATGGCTGTTAAATGGTAAATACGTGAGCGTTTTTGTAAGCATAAACAATCTTTTTGATACTATTTTTAAGACAGGGGGTTATGAGCAAAGCCGCAATGGAAACTATGGCCAAATGATAGCGGACAATCGGAGTGGCATGCCATCATTTGGACCTAAATTCTGGTATAGCTTTGGAAGAACCTACTTTTTAAATGTTGCAATTAGCTTTTAATATGGGAAAAAGATTTCTTTTAACCTGCAAAGCCAAAACAATAAATTCTTTTATTGTGTTACTCATAGTAAGTAGTTGTATTAAAGAGGAACGTTTTGGTGGTCTTTCCGGGTCTTGTACAAACCACTTGGAAAGGAATGTGACCTTTGAACAGGTTAAGAACCTATATCAGGGAGAGGTAATAGAAATTTCTCATGATTGGACCCTGGAAGGATATGTAATCTCTTCAGATAGAGAAGGTAATTTCTTTAATTCTTTGCATTTTCAAGATCATCCTACAAATCCAACACAAGGGTTGCAAATAGATGTTGATATACGAGACAGTCATTTGTTTTACGAAGTTGGAGATAAGATTTACATCAGATTAAAGGGCCTTTATATTGGGGAATCTAAAGGCGTATTAAAGTTAGGCGGAGCCTACGCTTTATTTGGAAATCTAACTATTGGCAGGCTGCCTGCTCTTTCTGTTGCCGATCATATATGGATAGATTGCGATCAGGATACTCAAATTATACCTAAACCTTTAGGAATTGAGATGGTAACAGAACAATTCGTAAATACGTTAATTGAGTTAGAACATGTTGAGGTTGCAGATGAAGAATTAGGGTTGCCTTTTGCTCTAAAGGAAGAGATGAGTAAAAGAACTCTGGTAAATTGCACTGGTGATAGATTGGTTATGCTCAATAGTGGTTATTCTAATTTTTATGAAGCTATAGTACCCAATAAGAATGGATCCATTAAAGGGGTTTTATATAAAGAGAAGAATGAATTTCAATTAATAATACGAGATAGCCTCGACATTTTTTTTGATCAGGAGCGATGTGAAGAAATTATCACAGAATTTACATCCAATGAGATATTCATATCAGAATTGGCAGATCCTGAAAATAATAGTGGGGCACGTTTTGTAGAACTATACAATGCAGGAATCGATTCTATTTCGTTAAAAGGATGGTCTCTTAGGAGGTATACCAATGATAATCTAACGATCAGTTCGGCCATAGACCTTTCGAGTTACGTAATTAAGGCAAATCAAACATTGGTAGTGGCATCTAATATTTTAGAATTTGAATCGACCTATGGATTTGCTCCGGATGTAGAAGCAGGGAGTAATAGCCCGGCAGATTCTAATGGAGATGATAATTTAGAATTGGTAGATCCGTTTGGGATGGTGATCGATGTTTTTGGCGTAATTGGAGAGGATGGCTCTGGAACAAACCACGAATTTGAAGATGGCCGGGCATTCAGGAATATTTTTGTTTCAAATGGGAATCCTGTGTATACTTTTTCAGAATGGACGTTGTTTAATGACACGGGAGCTTCCGGAACCAATAATGAGCCTAAAAATGCTCCTGAAGACTTCACACCCGGGGTTCGGGAGTAAGCTATTAAATAGGGGTTCTAGGCTACGTTCGCTAAAACATTTTTAAGATCTTCCGTGGTGATGGGCTTAAGTATATACTTACTCACAATACTATACTCTTTCGCCCGTAGTAAATCTCGAGGATCAACAGAAGAACTGATAATATAGATGGTTACATTTTCTTTCTGGAAACCTGGGAATTTAATGAACGCTTCTAAAAATTCCCATCCATCCATAATCGGCATATTTAGATCTAGAAAAATCACGGAAGGAAAATCTTCTCCATTTGCACCAACTTCTTTTAGCCCCGTAAGAGCATCTTGTCCATTATTAAAGACCAATATATGATCAGAAAAACTTATTTCTTTCATGATGCGTTTGGCACCATATACAATAATGTCATCATCATCTATAATGCAAGAAGTCTGTAATTTATTCATGGTCATTATTGGTTATCCCTTTTCAAAATATATGGTAAACGTCGTTCCTACACCTACCTCGCTCGCCACTTCTATCTTTCCGTTCATACTCTCAACCTGGTTCTTTGTTATAAACAGACCAATTCCACGGGCCTCTTTGTGCACATGAAAGGTCTTGTACATGCCAAATAGTTTTTTTCCGTGCCGTTCCAGATCTATACCCAGACCATTATCCGCAAATTTTAATACAACCATGTCTTTATATAGACCAGACGAAATATTTATTTTTGGTTTTCTGTCCGGGCTACTATATTTTAAAGCGTTGGTAAATAAATTGAGAAGAATGCTTTCTAAGTAGGCAGGGACAGCCTGTACAGCGTGCGATTTGCCAATTTTTAAAGCACACACGGCACCTTTTTCCTTTAGCATCGCGTTTATATTACTTTTTACATTTGTAATTGTAGGCAGCAGGTGTATACTCTTCATTTTTTCCATGGCACCCGTCTTCACCTGTACTACTTCATTAAGATGCGTTACGGTTTCATTTAAACTTTCTGAGGCGTTCGACATCATTACCGATAGGTTCTTTTGTTCCACTTCATCTTTTTCATCCTTCAGAAATCCGGTGAGCATACTAAGATTGGTAGCATGCGATCGTAAATTATGAGAAACAATATGAGCAAAGTTGAGCAAACTTGCATTTTGGTCTTTGGTTATCTCTACTAACGACGTTAATTTCTTTTCCGCTTCTTTTCTACTGGTAACATCCAAAATCTGTGTAATACAATGCGAAAAGTCACCATAGATGTCTTTTACGGCAGTTACAGTAATAACTACATAGATCAGATGGCCTTTTTTATGATAATACCGCTTTTCAATTTGATAAGAAGACCTTTTTCCTTCCAATAATTCTTTCCATAATTTAAGATCTCTGGGAAAATCTTCAGGATGCGTAAATTCTTTAAAGTGTATCTTTTTAAGCTCTTGCCTCGTATAACCTATACTTTTACATAGGCTGTCATTTACCTTTATCCAGGAACCTTCTTTACTTACAAGCGCCATACCAGCAGCCGACTTATCAAACGCACCCAAAAAAGATTCTTCATTTCTAAAAAGCTCTTCTTTTGCTCTTTTAAGCTCCGTGATATCCCAGTTGGTACCGATAAGCTTTATAATCTTACCACTTTCATCTTTTTGAGATACTGCAATAGCTCTAATTGTTCGCACTTCTTTATTGGGCCATACCACCCTAAATTCGGTATCAAATTCTTTTATTCCGGCAATAGCTTGGCTAATTTCGTCTTGAGCCCGGGCATTATCTTCTGGATGTACGGAGGCTTCCCAAGCTTCATAAACACCCGAAAAATCTTTTTCCTGAATACCATATAAACGGTACATGGTAGCATCCCAGATCAATACATTTTCTACTATATCGTAGTCCCATATACCCACTTTAGCACCGTCGGTTGCAATTTGAAGTCGCTCAGAAATGGCCTCGTATTCGAGCTGCTTTTTTTTTGAAGCGTCTATATCCTGAAATGTCCCAAAAAGACGTACGGTGGTTCCGTCTACCTGCTCCGCTTCTCCCTTAGCATGTACCCAGATTTCGTTGCCTTTGGCAGTAACTATTTGAAGTTCTGTATCCCAGGGGGTGCCATCGGCAATGGCGTTACTTACTAGGTCAGTAATATTTTCCCTGTCTTTCCCCTTTTTGTAAAAGTTGATGCCTTCTTCCAGGTTTGGGACAAAATCCTTAGGCACTTCATGTATAGATTTCGTAATCTCTGTCCAGTACACTTTGTTCGCAATAAGATCTACTTCCCAAGCTCCTATTCGGGCTACCTTTTCTGCCTTATGTAGTAATTCTTCTTCTCGCTTTCTTTTCGTTATATCCTCTAGTTGTACAAGTAAACCTACGATTGTATCTTCATTACTTCGTATAACAGAAATATCCCATTTTAACCATTGAATAGATTTGTCTGATAAATAGAACTTCTCTCCTTCACTAGAATGAGTACTGCCCGAGGCTAAGCAATCTTTAAAGATAGAATTAAAAGAACTTGGGAGATCTGGTAGTATCTCAAAAATAGTTGTTCCAACTAAGTTTGATGAAGGAATCTTAAATTCGGATATCCATGCGTTGGAGTACTCCATTAAGATTAAGTCGACATCTAAAGTGACTACTGGTGTCGAGATGCTTCGAATAAGAGAGTTGGCGATTATAGTTTTCAATAGAGCTGGTTTTTTAGAGGAAATAAATGTAAGTAATAACAAAGAAAAAAGAGGTTTTTTCTTACAAACGCATTTTCCTATTATGGAACGCTTTTTTTTTGATATTATTTTAGCGACTACTACTAATCAATAAACAGGGCTATTTTGTACTTTTAGCACCCTGTACAACTGTTATTGGAATGTGACATTTTATAGTTTGAAGTATGAATATCGAATCATTTTTTAATGAAATACGAAACGGGAATCTCGAGGGTGTAAAGTCACATCTACAAAAAGATACCGCATTATTGGAAATCAGGGATCAACGTGGTTCAACACCTTTGGTGCTGGCAGCATATTACAATCATCTGGAAATGGTAGACTATTTGCTAGAGCAAGGTGCTGGCGTAGACCACAAAGATGGTTCCGGGAATACGGCTCTTATGGGGGCTTGTTTTAAGGGCTATACGGAAGTCGCAGAACGGCTTATAGCTGCAGGGGCAAATGTAAACGCTCCTAACGCCATGGGGGGCAGTTGTTTAATCTTTGCTGTTACCTTTAACAAGGAAAAGATGGCAGCGTTATTATTATCCCACGGAGCAGATGTGAATGCTATAGATGCCAGAGGGCACACGGCTTTAGATCATGCCAAAATGCAAGGATTTAAAGAGTTAATCTTACTTTTAGAGAATCATCATAACAAAGACATATAGTGCCAACAGAACTATCCATAGCGCTTATACAAACTTCCCTGGCATGGCAAGACCCGCAAAAGAACAGAAACATGTTCTCCAAAGCTATCGAGAGCTTGGCATCTCCTGTAGATCTTGTGGTATTACCAGAAATGTTTACTACTGGTTTCACCATGACTCCGGAGGCAGTAGCCCCTGCTGAAGGACCTAATACGTTGGCTTGGATGCTGTCTCAGGCAAAGGATCACCAGGTGGCTGTAATAGGAAGTATTCCTTTTTACGAGAAGAAACAGTATACCAATCGGTTGTTCTTTGTAGAACCCAACGGAACGTATCATTACTATGACAAAAAACATACGTTTACACTTGCGGGGGAAGATCTGGTCTACAAATCTGGTAAGGAACGCCTCGTTGTGAATTATAAGGGGTTTAAGATCTGCCCTATGATCTGCTATGACCTGCGATTCCCGGTGTGGGCCAGAAATAAGGGGGATTATGATGTGTTGTTATATGTAGCTAATTGGCCCAAACCAAGAATTTCAGCCTGGGATACCTTGTTAAAGGCACGCGCCATAGAAAACATGGCCTATTGTGTTGGTGTAAATCGGATAGGTAAAGATGCAAATGATCACATATATTCTGGTCATTCGGCGGTCTATGATTGTTTAGGCGAACCCAAGGTTTTTTCTGAGGAAGACACCATACTTGTTACAACGTTGTCCAAAGACCATATAGAGGACACGCGAAATACATTACGCTTTCTCGAAGACAGGGATGCCTTTACACTACTCTGAAACTGTAAAAACTTGCTCTAGCTCCCAATTAGCTCGGATCTCTATTTCCTGTGGATAATATACAATCCGTTCCGGTTGTATTTTCTTTAAATAGTTACCGGTGTCCCATTTGCTGTTCGCATTGCTATCGAATATAACCCGAAGCAGATAAGAGCCAGGGTCTATGAGATTAAAATCGAAAGATTGCTCTTCCGTGGCATAGATTTGGCGCACCAAATTTTCATTTGTATCTGTAAGTTGTAGGATGAGCGGGTAGGTTAGATCACCGGCAAGAGCTATGCGTAAATTGCCATAATCGGCATAACTTCCGGTAGATAACCGATATTGAATGGTGTCATTAGTTTCATTAAAAAAATCTGTGATTGCTCCCGGTAAAAGGGTCATTGCATAGCGCTCATTGGGTTCTTTCTCAAAATCAAAAACCACGGCATTTCTGATGCTGTCCAATGTCATTTTTAAAGGGAGTAGCAGCGAATCTTGATTCATTATAGACACCATGGAAGTGTCTATTTTAGTGATGGGAATATTACCGGCTATTGATAAGGTATCTAAAAAATTGATGGAACTTCTGTGACTTGGGTCGAGAAGCAAAGAGTCGGGATCTAGTTTGCGGGTTTTTATTGTGAACGTATCTCTCTTTTGCAATCGTTCATTTACAACTTCAAAAATAATAGAATCAATTTCAAATGGCTCAAACCAATAATTAAGAGTGTCTTTCCCTGGTTCTTTCGCAATGAGTGTACGAATGGTATCTGGCAGTTCGGTCAGCGAATTAATAGTTACTTCCTCATCTGGGCCTTTATATCCAAATATGATCTTATTAGCTGCTGCAAAATTTGGTTTTACAGCACTGTAGGCCGGAATTTCCCGAAAAAGAGATAACAAATAAACAGAGTCGCTGGGGAGCTCTATGGTGTCTTTAACAAATCCTATTTTATCAGTTTCCGGATCGAATAGGTTATTCTTACCCTCATCTTTTATGGCGACCAATCCATATTTCCCGGCTTTCAAATTTTGTAGTGTGAAGATTGTAGTGCTGTCTAGCGTGTTTGTGATATAATAAGGAGGCGATTTGTATATAACAGAGTCGGTATAGGCAGTATCTATTTCATATAACATCACACTTATAAATTCATCTGCTTTTTTATTAAAGGCATCCTTAACCACGCCTGTAAAGGAAAGAGAATCTATATAGGTCCCTGTGGAGAATACATACGTTAAATAGGCGCTGGGGTTACTTTCATTATTATCTACAATACTTTCACCAAAATTAAAAGTATAGGTGGTATTCTCCCGAAGGGTATCCTTAATAATGATCTCTACATATTTACTAGTACCTCCCAAAGGACTTATTTCAGGAGGGTATTTTAGGGGTGGGGATACAATTAGTTGATTCTCTACATCTTGTAATTTAATATACTCATTAAAGTAGAGTCTAATTTTTGTTGCTGTAAAATTGATGCTTAAATTTTCTGGTTCTGCTTCTATCAGAATTGGAGGATCTACATCCTTAGGTCCACCAGAAGGAGTACCCCTACTGGCACATTGATATAACGCCAGCGAGATGAACAAGAGGAAGAGGATAGCGGGAATACGCCTAAAGACACTCATTATCTAATTTATTTGAACAAAGAAACAACTAATTTGAAGAAATCTGAAATTAAGGGACCATAGCCATAGTTGCAATATAAACAGTTACCTCACTACTTTTACATAAGGCTTTTGTGCAGGCTTCCAGAGTGGCACCCGTGGTTACAACATCATCAACAAGGAGTACATTCTTATCCTTCAAGATCTGAGGATTCTTTAAATCGAATAAGGGAGTGCCATGCTGTATTCTAAACATACGAGTCTTCTGTGTTTGCGTCTTGGTATTTCTTGTTTTGAATAAGAGATCATCGGCGTAAGTGGCGTGTATAGATTTTGCTATTTGGGATCCAAAAGAAGCTACCTGATTATATCCACGTTGTCGTAGTTTTTTGGGATGCAAAGGAACAGGAATAACATAATGAATGGTGGGGAGCGCCGTATCTTCTTTTAGGATATTACCAAACCATTCCCCCAGAAAACCCCCTATTTGCGTCTGGTTCTTATATTTTAATTGATGAATTAGGTTTTTTACGATCCCATTTTCCGAATAATACAGCATGCAGGCCGCTTTTTTAACTTCAATTCGACCGTAAAAAGTCTTATCTAATCTATTTTCATCCTTAAAATTGAATTCGGTGAGTGGTATTTGGTTTCGACAAAGGGTACATAACATCTGCTCTCCCCGATATAATCGAGCATTACATCCAAAACACAGGTTGGGGAACAGCACCGTGTTGATATCATTTATTATATTTGGTAGCTTGGTATTGATCATACCATAACAAGTTTAAACCTACTCTAGAACTTAGCCTCAGTTGAATGGATATTCAAGATAGCAAATTCAATTTTAAAATCATCATGGCTACCTTGGTGGCTGTAATTATAGGGGTACTTATTGCCTTTTATTATAGTTACGCCCAATCTCAAACACAAATTAACTACTTAGAGGACGAAAAAAGTTTATTGGTAAAGGACCTTACTTTAATGAAAACTGAAGTAGATCGACTTTCTGCTATGAATGAGGTTAATGAAATTGAACTACTGGATTCTAAAAATATGGTTCAACAATTGTTAGATTCAGTAGGGAGACTCAATTTCAATATAGACAAGTTGAAAGAGTATAAAAAAGAACTCAGGGTTCTGGAAGCTCGCTATGACAGTATAAAACTCAAAAATAACTTCCTCGTCTACAATAATAATTTGCTGGCAAATAAGTATGAGGACACACGTAAAATGATTGAAGAGTTACGTGGAAAAAGTAGCTATCTGGCGGAAACTGAAGCATTACTTCGAAGGAAAAACCAGGAGTTAAGCAGGGAATTAAAAATAAAGAGCTATTTAAAATTAGACAATTCTGAAGGTAGTGGATTTAGATTGCGCAGCGGTAAGCCTATTAAAACAAATAAAGCATCAACTATAGAAAAACTTCGGGGATGCGTAACAATCATGGCCGACCCAAGTGTTAAGTTACAAGAGAAGATTATCTATTACCAATTTCTTGGACCAACAATGGGGATCATTGAAGATAATGCCAACATCATCTCGGTTAATGGGAATATTTATAGTAAGCGAGTTACCTTGATTTATAGAGGTGAAGAAATGAGTGTTTGCGATTTCATAACTATACCTGAAGGGTCGCTGCAGGCAGGCACCTATACCCTGAATATCTTCGAAGATGAAAAATTACTTTCATCAGCAGAATTTCAATTAAAATAATCATCGTCATCTTACTGTAAAATTCTATTTTTGCGCAATGGCAAATCAAGAAGATATTTTCAAAAAAGTAATATCCCACGCAAAGGAATACGGATACGTAGTTCAATCAAGTGAAATTTATGATGGTCTTAGTGCTGTATATGACTATATGCAAAATGGGGCCGAATTAAAAAAGAACATACGAGAATACTGGTGGCGAGCCATGGTTCAGATGAATGAAAATATTGTAGGAATAGATTCTGCCATATTTTTGCATCCTACTATTTGGAAAGCTTCGGGCCATGTGGATGCTTTTAATGACCCCCTTATAGACAACAAAGATTCAAAAAAAAGATATCGGGCCGATGTTCTTATTGAAGATCATGTTGCTAAAATAGAGGCCAAGATCGATAAAGAGGTTATGAAAGCTTCGAAAAGATTTGGGGACACTTTTGATAAGGAGCAATTCTTGGCAACTAACCAACGGGTGGTAGATTATCAGAAAAAAGCAGAAACTATTTTAAAACGAATGGGGAAGTCTTTGGAGAACGAAGACCTCGAAGACGTAAAACACTTAATAGAAGAGTTAGAAATTGTTTGTCCTGTTTCCGGATCGAAGAACTGGACAGATGTAAAACAATTTAACCTAATGTTTGGGACAAAGTTAGGAGCGTCAGCAGATTCTGCGATGGACCTTTATCTTCGACCTGAAACAGCTCAGGGAATATTTGTGAATTTCTTAAATGTTCAAAAATCTGGGCGGTTAAAAATCCCATTTGGTATTGCACAGACCGGTAAGGCCTTTAGAAATGAAATAGTTGCTCGTCAGTTTATTTTCAGGATGCGTGAATTTGAACAGATGGAAATGCAGTTTTTTATCCGTCCTGGCTCCCAGAAAGAATGGTATGAAGAATGGAAAGAGAAGCGATTAAAATGGCACTTGTCTTTGGGCTGGGGCGAAGAGAACTATAGATTTCATGATCATGAAAAATTGGCTCATTACGCAGATGCGGCCGCAGATATAGAATTTAAGTTTCCTTTTGGATTTAAGGAGCTCGAGGGAATTCATTCTCGCACCGATTTCGATTTAAGTAGCCATGAAAAGTTTTCGGGCAAAAAACTTCAATATTTTGATCCGGAATTAGGAGAAAGTTACGTGCCCTATGTAGTAGAAACTTCTATTGGTTTAGACCGTATGTTTTTGGCAGTATTCTCAAATATGATGGGAATGATTCTCAGTTATCATGGTACTGTCCTATTTATTCGCATAAATAGCGGGACTGGTCTAATGCTCAGTT
>CBDUCK010000012.1:0-23531 GCA_965365635.1 uncultured Muriicola sp. | reverse complement strand
CAGGACAAAAATTTTCATTCTTTTTTATTGGCTGTTGTTCCTTGGTGTAAGATGCAATTATTTGTTTCTTTGCAGCAATTATGGGGCAAAAAGTAGTTTTAATAACAGGAGGATCATCCGGAATAGGAAAATCTATAGGAATTTATCTTACTACACACGGCTATAAAGTCTATGGTACCACGCGTAACAAACAAAATTATCCCGATTTTAATTCATTTGAACTACTAGAACTCGATGTTCGCGATGTAAACAGTATTCAAAATGCTATCGATGCATTATGGTTATTGGAAGGACGTATAGATGTATTGGTAAACAATGCGGGGATTGGAATAACAGGGCCCATAGAGGAAACACCCAATTCAGAAATACAAAAGGCTTTTGAGACTAATTTTATTGGGCCATTAAATTTAATAAAGTTGGTCTTGCCTCATATGAGACAACAAAAAGACGGACTCATTATCAATATTACCTCCATAGCTGGTAAAATGGGACTTCCTTACCGGGGAATCTATTCTGCTTCCAAGGGTGCTCTCGATATGGCAACCGAAGCATTGCGATTAGAAACACAGGCATTTGGTGTTCATATAACCACCTTGGCACCGGGAGATTTTGCTACCAATATTGCTTCTGGCAGGTATCATGCTCCTATTTTAGAGGGGTCACCGTATGAGGTGCCCTACAAGAACACGTTGGAATTGATTGATGCACATGTAAAAGAGGCTGCAGATCCTATAGACGTCGCTAAAAGTGTATTGAAGATCATTAAAACCAACTCTCCTAGAGTGCATTATACGGTGGGGAGTTTTATGCAAAAGTTTTCAATTGTGCTTAAAAAGATCTTGCCAAGTAAAGTTTATGAGAACTTATTGCGTAACCATTATAAATTGTAGTTTTGTACCGCATTCCTGAGGATGCGAATTAAAAATAGAATGACATCTTTAAACCAATAATGCTATGAAATTTTTTATTGATACCGCAAATTTAGATCAGATTAGAGAAGCCCAGGAACTTGGGGTGTTAGATGGGGTAACCACCAATCCATCGCTCATGGCTAAAGAAGGAATTACCGGGCGAAATAATATCTTAAAGCACTATGTAGATATATGCAATATTGTGGACGGAGATGTTTCTGCTGAAGTTATTGCCACCGATGTTGAAGGCATGAAGAAAGAAGGGCAAGAATTGGCAGATCTTCACGAGCAAATTGTGGTAAAGATTCCAATGATACGAGACGGGGTTAAAGCATTAAAATATTTTTCAGACAATGGGATCCGAACTAATTGTACGCTTGTATTTTCAGCCGGGCAAGCTTTATTGGCAGCAAAAGCAGGCGCTACCTATGTGTCACCTTTCTTAGGCAGGTTAGATGATATATCAACAGATGGACTTAATCTGATAGCCGAAATACGACTCATATATGATAATTATGAATTTGAGACACAAATTCTGGCTGCTTCCATCAGGCACACCATGCATGTTATTGACTGCGCTAAGTTGGGATCGGATGTGATGACAGGTCCTTTATCTTCTATTGAAGGATTGCTAAAGCACCCATTAACCGACCTTGGTCTTGAGAAATTTTTAGCAGATTATAATAAGGGAAATTAGGAAACAGACCTTCCTGGAAATATAACTTCTAGAACAAATTATAAATATTTGCGAAAGCATCTATGATAATACCATCTTTGGAAATGATACTTTTATTGGGATCATACACTACCAGAGTACGTGCGGCCTTATCGTAATCATTTATCCAGAATTGTTCGTTCTTGTCGAGACCATAGGCATCTACCAATACTCTCCATCTCTTTTCATCGGTTCGTAAGCTAATACCCACGAAATGATATTCTGGATGTTGGTCTTTTAGTTTGGCAACCTGTTTTATGACGTTTTTAAAATGTGCTAATTCCTCAGACGACCAGAAGTAGAATACCACTTGTTCCCCTTCATCGATTCCGGAAAGTTCAACTTCGTCTCCATCATAGTTGGTAAGGGTTAAAGCCGGCAAGGCCTTCGCTGGCTGCATACTGATGATCCCCTCATAGAGATTATGAATTTCCTCATTGTGCTTATTGTTCTTCGACAGCGTATAAAAATCTTCTATAAAGTTTTTTGTGTTTTCTTCTGAATCGTGTTTTAACAAATAATCAATGGCCACATTCCTGAACAAATTATCTCGTAATTCCCTTTGGGTAATAAGGCTATCGATTAATTTTAATTGATGCTTATTAAAATGAAGTTTTTTACTGGCAACCTTCAGATTGGTTCCGCAATTCTTTTTGCACGAGGTATACGCTAAATTCCCTATGTGGAACTTCATAAAATTATAATAGGGTCGCAAATAGGTAAGCTCCTGGTTATTATAGTCGATGTCTTTGCGGTATTGATAAAAGAAATCGGGCAAATCGTGTAGTTTGTTTTCACCGCTCCTTCTTCTGTGATAAAAGGGGTATGCTTCCCTGGAGATATTAGAATTATAAACAATACCTGCTTTCACTACCTCATAGGCTTTGTCAGAAAACTCGAATTCATTCAATGATTTATCTAACAAATTCAATTTGTTATTTAGTAGAGAATCTATTTTTAAACTGAAAACTTCTGGCTCCAAATGATAAAAGGAATATACCAGGTTTTCTTCCTTTTCGGTTTCTAAAAAGATTTCCAGTAGTAAGTTATTAATTTCTTCACCTTTTCCAGAAAAAACTAAAGATTCGTCGAAATCAACCGTGTTGAGTCTTGCCTGAAGACTGTCTCCGTTTTCTAGATAAACATATTGTAATTCAGGGTGATGATAAAAATGATGCAGTCCTTCCTGGACAGAGTCTAAAGAAAACACGAATCGATTATTCTCATCTAACTCAGTAGAATCTATCGCTTGTTCTCCTTTAAATAGGACTACCTGACGGTCTGTGGGGTTTACAATTTCACCTGCAAAAAAAACACCGTTGGAATTTTCTTCCGCTTCCTGGCAGCCAATAACGAGTAAACCAAGAAAAATAATTTGTAAAAATCTATTCATAGATTAATGCTATTGAACTGTAAACAAAACTAAAGAAACCTTGTAGTGTAGCTTGTTAATAGGGAGTTAAAAATAGGTTCCTAGCGTTAATGTTTCGATCAACATAATGAATGTACCGATTATTGGTAGGACCCTTTAATTTGCCTATTTTTGCAAAAAATTTAAAATAGCTAATATGTTATCCGTATCTAATTTATCGGTGCAATTTGGGAAAAGAGTCTTGTTCGATGAAGTAAATGTAAGTTTTACTCAGGGCAATTGCTATGGAGTAATTGGCGCCAATGGTGCAGGAAAATCTACCTTTTTGAAGATCCTTGCAAAGGAAATAGATCCTACTTCGGGTCATGTACATTTAGAGCCTACCAAAAGAATGTCGGTCTTGGAACAAGATCATAACTCTTATGACTCCAACACGGTTTTGGAGACAGTTGTAATGGGTAACAAGCCACTATTTGAAATTAAAACGGAAATAGATGCACTCTATGCCGACTATTCGGACAAGAATGCTGATAGGATAGGAGAGCTGCAGGTATCCTTTGAAGAAATGAACGGGTGGAATGCTGACAGCAATGCTGCTGCCTTATTATCTAGTTTAGGTATCCGAGAGGAATTCCATAGTATGCAGATGTCCGATATGGATGCCAAACTTAAAGTTCGCGTATTATTGGCGCAAGCACTTTTTGGAAATCCGGATGTCCTTATCATGGATGAACCTACAAACGATTTAGATTATGAAACTATAGAATGGTTAGAGAATTTTCTTGCGAATTATGAAAATACGGTTATTGTTGTATCTCACGACCGTCATTTTCTGGATGCAGTGTGTACACATGTAGCCGATATCGATTTTGGCAAAATGAATTTATATTCTGGCAATTACACCTTTTGGTACGAGAGCAGTCAGTTGGCTGCCAGACAGCGGGCACAACAGAATAAGAAGTCTGAGGAAAAGGCAAAAGAGCTTCAGGAATTCATCATGAGATTTAGTGCAAATGTGGCGAAGAGCAAGCAAGCTACTTCTCGGAAGAAGATGTTAGAAAAGCTTAAAATTGAGGATATAAAACCATCGAGTCGTCGATATCCGGCGATAATTTTTGACAGGGAACGTGAAGCTGGAGATCAAATTTTGCATGTCGAAAATCTTTCAGCTCGCAGTGAAGATGGGACCTTACTTTTCGACAATGTAAACATTAACCTTGCAAAAGGAGATAAAGTGGCCTTATTTTCCAGAGATTCTAGAGCTACCACGGCATTTTATGAGATCATTAATGGTAATAGAAAAGCTGATGGCGGTACTGTAAAATGGGGGGTAACAACAAACCAATCCTATTTGCCTGCAGACAATGCTAATTTTTTTAATGAGAACATCAATTTGGTGGATTGGTTGAGACAATGGGCTAAAACCGAAGAGGAAAGAGAAGAGGTTTATATCCGTGGTTTTTTAGGAAAAATGCTTTTTAGTTTAAAGAAAAGCAACGTACTTTCTGGAGGAGAAAAGGTACGTTGTATGTTAAGCAGAATGATGATGTTACGAGCCAATGTTCTGATGCTAGATGAGCCTACCAACCATTTGGATTTAGAAAGTATTACAGCATTTAATAACTCTTTAAAGAATTTTAAGGGAACCATTCTATTTACTACACACGATCATCAATTCGCACAGACTGTGGCCAATAGAATTATCGAATTAACGCCTAAAAATACTATTGATCGCTACTTGTCCTTTGACGAGTTCATGCACGATAAGAAAATTAAGGAACAGCGTGAAAAAATGTATACAGTACCTGTGTAATTTAATCAGCAGACCTTAACATGGATACAGGGTATTAGGTACAATTTTAAAGGCATTCTATGAATGCCTTTTTTTATTTCAAAGTTTGCTGTTAGGCATTAAAATATTTACTATTCCATATGGCCGGATTGAAATTTTTTCCGAGGGCAAAACCATAGAAAATAACTACAGAGGCTACGGCTTTAAACATAAAGAAAAAGATGATCCAAAATTCTGCACTAGAACCTTCTTTTGAAAATATGCCATTGGGAACTAGTAATGTAATTAAGTAGGCGATTACTACTACTAACGCAGTTAGGTTTGGCATATTTTTAAATGGCCAGGCAAATATCTTTCGCAAAGGGTGTAAATCATTCCCCCAGCGATGTATTAAATAGAAATAATTATTGCCAATAGGAGCAAATAACAACGGATCATCTTTGTCTTCTAAACGAAAAAGTTTAGACGGCGCAATAATTTTGAACCCTTCCAATTCAATGTTGTGTTCTTTTTCTAACTCTTTTATCTTAGAGATGGCTTCCTGAGGTATTTCTCCTTTGAAGTATTTAGAATTCAGGAAACGCAATCTATAATCTATGCAGATAGATTTTATCTGATCTAAATGATAAATTCTATGAGTTTCCAGCAAATCGAACGAAAAGTTATTCTGAATATCTTTAGAACCTCCTTCAATAGATTGCCTAATGCGTGCCTCGGCATCAGAATCTAGTTGAAGCAGTTCATATACCTCTTTAAGTACTTGTTCTTGAGACACATCTCGTTGTGTTGCAAGAGAAAGCTTCTCTTCAATATTAGTCCTTTTCAATAGCATTGTAATTTTTTTAAAGCAATTTCCCCAAAAATACAGAATAGGTGTTTTCAACGCAACCCCGATCTGCTGAATTTACAATGTTAATATTATGTTAAAATTAATTATCTACCAGCGATTCAACCCAATTACTGATTCTTAGATTGTATATTGTCGAGCTTTTTAAACCTTTCGTCGATGATTAAATTAAATGCCATTTAAAATCAAATGAATCCCCAATTCGCTATTCTTATTTTTTCACTTCTACTTATTTCGGGAATCTCGAATGCTCAAGGTGTTCGTTCAGCGGCCAAAGACACTAATTTTAAAAAGACAATTTATACCAGTACGGTAGAATCTGGGAATCACACCACTTTAATATCTGCCCTGGAAGCTTCCGATATTGCGGGCATGCTAGATGGTGATGTAGCCTTTACTATTTTTGCTCCATCCGATATAGCTTTTAATAAGTTGTCTGGGGATCGAATGAGGGAACTCCTTAAGCCGGAAAATAAAAAAGAACTTCAGCAAGTATTAACCTACCATATGGTCGCAGGAAATTTATCAGCTTCTAAAATACTGCGGGCATTAGATCGAGGGAAAGGCACGGCAACATTTACAACCGTACAGGGAAAAAAGATTAAAGCAACCATGAATGGATTAGATATTATACTATCTGATGGTTTTGGCAATAAAGCAAAGATAACTACAGCGGATGGAGATCAGTGTAATGGAATATTGCATGTGATAGACAGTGTTTTCCTTCCCGATCCACTAAAATAAGTTTATCGTAATTCTGCACCTAATTGCTTTTCGTAAGCCCCTTTTAATTTATTCATTATTTTATCTATCTGCTTATCTGTAAGTGTTTTACTTTCATCTTGAAGCGTGTAGCTTACTGCATATGACTTCTTGCCTTCGGGAAGTTTATCTCCCGTATAGACATCAAAAAGGGAAATATTTTTTAGTAACTTTTTCTCTGTCTGATAAGCGATAAGTTCCACCTGGTTAAACGTAACCTCCTGATTTATTAAAAGCGCAAAGTCGCGTTTTACAGCCGGAAATTTTGGTATTTTCTTGTAAACAATTTTCTTGTCTCCAGCCAATTTGGCGAGTGCTGCCCAGTTAAAGTCAGCGAATAAAACCTCTTGTTTAATTTCAAACTTTTTAAGCGACGAACTATCAACTATTCCCAGAGTTACTAAAAGAGTCTTATTTGCTTTCAAAAGTAATCCTTCAGAAAAAATAGGCGGAACCACTGTTTCCGACGAATATCCTTCGATCCCGAGGCGTTCTAAAATTTGAACAACTACAGCCTTTAAATAATAGAAGTCAGATTTTTTGGTGTTTGCAGATGTCCAACTATCCGAATTTCTATTTCCTGTAATCAGCAGGGATAAGTGTTCCGATTCTTTATAACCCTTTCCTTCGACATTATATGTCTTGCCGAACTCAAAAAGTTTTAAATTTTGTCTTTTCCTATTAATATTATAAGCAGCTGCCTCTAATCCGGAAAATAGCATGGATTGGCGAAGTACCGACAATTCTGAACTTAAAGGATTAAGTATTTGCACCCCATTTTTCGCCCATTTTTCATCCACTTCTTCACAGTAATCCGGATTACTTAGGCTATTTGATAGAATTTCATAAAAGCCCTGTGCGGCAAGTAGATTGCCAATACTATTCTGTAATTTATAGTCTTCAAACTTGGAAACAGTTGCAATGGAGGCATTAAGTTTATTTTCAAATTGGATATTGTTATATCCATAGACTCGTAAGATCTCTTCAATAACATCTACTTCTCTCTGAACATCTATCCTGTAAAAAGGTATTAGCAAGCCCAGCCCAGATTCTGTGACACTTTTAACCTGAATATCTAAAGAAGCCAGAATAGATTTTATAGTATCTTTTGGGATCTCCTGGCCAATTAAGGCATTTACTTTTTCAAACGTTAGAAAGACCTGGTAATCCTCTTTTTTATTTGGATATAAATCTACGATATCCGATGTAATATTGCCGCCAGTAAGCTCGCAAATAAGCAATGCAGCCCTGCGTAAACTGTACTCTACATTGTTGATATCCACACCCCTTTCAAATCGAAAAGAGGCGTCGGTGCTTAAGCCATGTCTCTTCGCCGTTTTTCGTATAGAAATAGGATCAAAATAGGCGCTTTCTAAAAAAATAGCATTCGTAGCTTCTGTAACACCGGTATTAATTCCTCCAAAAACCCCTGCAATACACATAGGTTTTTCGCCATCACAGATCATAAGATCATCTTCGTGTAAAATACGTTCATCCCCATCCAGGGTCATGAATTTGGTTCCGGATTTGACGGTTTTAACTTGTATCTTCTTCCCAAAAACTCTATCTGCATCAAAGGCGTGCAGCGGCTGCCCCAATTCATGTAAAACATAATTTGTGGCATCTACCACATTATTTATAGGCTTTAATCCGATTGATCTCAATCTGTTTTTTAACCAATTTGGAGAGGGTTGTACAATAAGATTACTAATTGTTACCCCGCAATATCTGGGGGCTAAATCATTATTCTCTACATGTACCGCTATTTTTAGTGATCTATTATCCACATTAAAATTACTGACCGATGGAGTTAGCAGTTCCATTGGCACTTCCAATTGTCTTAGGCCAGCTTTTAGATCGCGCGCAACCCCATAATGACTCATTGCATCGGCTCGGTTTGGAGTAAGCCCTATTTCAAATATTTCGTCTATTTCTATCTCAAAAAGATCGGCACAAGGAGTGCCTGGTGCCAGCTCATCATTGAGTACCATAATCCCTTCATGCCCCTCACCAAGTCCTAACTCGTCTTCCGCACAGATCATCCCAAAACTTTCTTCTCCTCTAATCTTGCCTTTCTTTATGACCAGTTTTTCACCATTCGTCATCTGAAGCATCGTTCCCACGGTAGCAACGGGTACCATTTGACCCACTGCGACATTCGGAGCACCACAGACAATTTGTACGGGGTTCCCGGTACCAATGTCTACTGTGGTAAGTTTTAGTTTATCGGCATTTGGATGTTTAATGCAAGTTATCACCTTGCCTACCACAACACCTTTAAGACCTCCTTCGATAGATTCAAAGGGAGTTACCCCCTCAACTTCTAGTCCAAGATTAGTTAAAAGTTCTGCGGTACGGTTCGATTCCCAGTCAAGTTTAAGAAACTGTTTTAACCAGTTATAGGAAATTTGCATTGGTTAGTTTTAAGGGATCAAAGATAAAACAATGCAATAAGACATTCAAAGTAAGACACTGTGAATCATGACAATTTTATACACGAATTGCAATGTAATTGCGATATTTGCTTCTGAATCTAAAATTATGAAGTATTTCACAAGTGTAATTATTGTTTTAACGCTATTGTCATCTTGCAAAGAAGCAGCCAAAGTAGTTTTAAATGAAGGAGTTTGGCGTGGCACTATGGAAGTGATGGATAACCAGGAGCTGCCTTTTAATTTTTCTATTGAGAAAAAAGATGGTGGCTATGTAATGGAAGTGTATAATGCAGATGAAGTTGTTTCTATTGATGAAATTACGGTGACAGGGGATTCTATTTATATTAAGATGCCGGTTTTTGAAGGGTATATCGCAGGAATCTTCCAAAAAAATAGTATTACGGGTAGTTTTATAAAAGAGAGTTTAGATAGGGTAGTACCTTTTTCTGCTGTATATGGTGATACTGCCAGATTTAAAACCGTCATTTCAGAGAATAGTGATGTCTCCGGGATTTGGGAAGCTAATTTTAGTCAGGGAACCGAGGACCAGTATATCGCCAAAGGTATTTTTTCGCAAAAAGGTCAAAAAGTAACCGGTACAATTAGGACCACTACAGGAGATTATCGGTACCTCGAAGGGGTGATGGAAGGGGACTCATTAAAACTCTCCACGTTCGATGGGGCACATGTTTTTCTATTTCGGGCGGAAGTAAACGATAGTACGTTACAAGGAACATTTTATTCAGGAAATCATTTCAAAGAACCTTTTGAGGCCAAACGAAATGAATTTTTCGAATTACCCGATGCAGATTCACTAACATTTATAAAGGAGGGATACGAAAAATTTTCATTTGCGTTTCCAGATTCGGAGGGCGCCATTGTTTCCATAGAAGATGCACAGTTTAAAGACAACGTAGTGATAGTTCAAATAATGGGTACCTGGTGTCCTAATTGTTTGGATGAAACTAAGTTTTTGGTAAACTATTTAGAGGAAAATCCCCATGAAAATTTAGCCGTTGTGGCTCTTGCCTTTGAGTATGCTAAAACAGAAGAAGGAGCTTACAAAGGAATAACTAGGTTACAAGAACGTATAGGAGTAACTTATCCCATATTACTTGCTCAATATGGTACTTCAGATAAGAAAACAGCCAATGAAAAATTACCAATGCTGAATCATATTCTATCGTACCCAACCACCATTTTTCTCGATAAGAAAGGAAAGGTTCGAAAAATACATACAGGATTTAACGGCCCTGCCACAGGAGAAAAATTCACTAAATTTAGATCCGAATTTAATGAATTTGTTCAAAGCCTACTGGCGGAATAAAAAAAAGCCTTACATAGAATGAAAGGCTTTTAAGTGGCAAAAAAAAAATTAAATGATGGTTGATTTACCCAACCAGATATTCTCTTTGTTCAGGATAAGGTAATCCTCTGAATCTCTAATGTTTTCTGAAATAAAATCCCCAATATGATTGGTGCCGTACTTGCTAGAGGTATTTAAATCTGGCGAAACAATTTCTTTCTTAAGCGATTTTAATACGGCGATAACCACCGCTCTTGATTCTTCATCTAATTTAAAATGATCTAATAGCATAGCCGCTGAAAGGATAGATGCTATTGGATTTGCAATATCTTTTCCTTTTGCTTGGGGATACGATCCGTGGATGGGTTCAAATAGCGCATTAGTTTCGCCTATAGATGCAGATGGCAATAACCCAATAGAGCCACCTATGGCGCTGCCTTCGTCCGAAAGGATATCTCCAAACATGTTTTCGGTGAGGATTACATCAAATTGTACAGGGTTTATTAAAAGCTGCATAGCAGCATTATCTATGAACATAAAATCTAAGGTTATCTCAGGATAACTCTCACCTATTTTTTTAACCACCCTCCGCCATAATCGGGAGGATTCCAAAACATTGGCCTTATCGACGAGGGTAACCTTTTTTCGTCTGGTTTTGGCAGCTTTAAATGCAATATGTGCAATTCTACTGATTTCTGTTTCGGAATAGGTACAAGTGTCAGAGGCAAC
This sequence comes from uncultured Muriicola sp., assembly GCA_965365635.1. Classification (GTDB taxonomy): domain Bacteria; phylum Bacteroidota; class Bacteroidia; order Flavobacteriales; family Flavobacteriaceae; genus Muriicola. The sequence continues at coordinate 12,662 of CBDUCK010000012.1, read as the reverse complement.
CGTACCATCCGCACTTAGATGTTTCTCTCCAAAATAGATTCCTGCGGTAAGCTCTCTGTAGATTACAAAATCTGTCCCTGTAATTATTTTTTTCTTTAATGGAGATTTCTCTAAAAGCGTAGGGAATACCTTTATAGGACGAATATTACAGAATAATCCTAGTTCTTTCCGAAGCTTTAACAAGCCTTGCTCCGGACGTACCGCAGCATTAGGGTCGTTGTCATATGCAGGATCTCCAATAGCCCCAAATAGTACTGCGTCTGACTCCCGGCACAGGTTGAGTGTGGCTTCTGGTAAGGGCTCTCCTGTTTTATCAATAGCAACAGCACCAACCAGCGCCTCGGTAAAAGTAAACTCATGTCCAAAGGTCTCCTCCACAGCTTGCAAGCATTTTACTGCCTGAGCGGTAACTTCTGGACCAATACCATCCCCGGTCAATAGTGCGATTTTCAATTTCATTTAAGCCAAACTCTCTATGTTAACATTACTTACTTCTATGATTTGATGAATATCTTCATCTACAATCTCTTTTTTTCTGTCTGCGAGTTTTACAAATTCGTCATAGACCCTGTCTAACTGAACTTTCGTTAATTCGTAACCAATGTTCTTGGCCCTGTATGCCAGGGCAGCTCTTCCACTACGCGCGGTTAGGACAATAGAGGAATGATCTACACCTACATCCTCCGGATCAATACTTTCATAGGTTTCTCTGTTTTTAATAACCCCATCCTGATGTATCCCCGAGCTATGAGCAAAGGCATTAGAACCAACGATGGCTTTATTTGGCTGTACAGGCATCCCCATTTTTTCGGATACCATCTGGCTTGTACTGTACAGCAATTTACTATTAATATCTGTATCTAAATTAAGTGTAGGATGTTGTCGTAAGATCATAACAACTTCTTCCAAAGAAGTATTTCCTGCTCGTTCTCCAATGCCGTTGATAGTACATTCTATTTGACGTGCACCCTGAATGACCCCAGAGATAGAGTTTGCTGTTGCCAGCCCCAGATCATTATGACAATGACAAGATAAGATCGCCTTTTCAATCCCTTTTACGTTCTCACGTAAATACTTCATTTTGGCGCCATATTCTTCGGGAAGGCAATATCCTGTGGTATCGGGAATATTTAAAACGGTAGCTCCCGCCTTTATAACTGCTTCACATACCCTGGCTAAATATTCGTTGTCTGTTCTTCCTGCATCCTCAGCATAAAACTCAATATCCTCTACAAAAGTTTTTGCATATTTTACTGCATCTACAGCTCTTTCTAAAATTTTCTCCTGAGTAGACTTAAATTTAAATTTAATATGTGAATCCGAGGTACCAATACCGGTATGAATTCGAGGTCTTTTGGCATATTGCAAGGCCTGAGCCGCCACTTCTATGTCTTTTTTTACCGATCTGGTAAGCCCGCATACGGTAGCATGCTTAACAACTTTTGCAATTTCATTAACGGAACTAAAATCTCCAGGGCTAGAAATAGGGAAGCCTGCTTCAATAACATCTACACCAAGTGTATCCAGGCGTTCCGCGATTACCAACTTCTGTTCTGTATCTAATTTACATCCCGGAACCTGCTCTCCGTCTCGCAGTGTAGTATCAAAAATGTATACCTTATCTTTACTCATTATAATTATTTAAATTTGGTCACCTATACGAATGTATCACAACCATATACATTCTATTGATCGGCACCAGAACATTTACAACGTTAATTTACTTTTAAGGGTATATAACTAACTGATATACAACAAAATAATACTATATTTTTACGATGACAAATACACATAAAGATTCTTTATTTGTTCTGGTAAAATCCCTTTCAAAATCTGAGAAGCGCCAATTTAAATTATACGTTGGCAGGTTAGGAGTCAATACAGATGCAAAATTTCTTGCGCTTTTTAACTTATTAGATAAAATGAAAGCGTACGATGAGAAGATAATTCTTGGTAGTGGTATCGTAAAAAAGACGCAATTATCTAACCTAAAGGCACATCTCTACAAGCAGATTCTGGTAAGTCTTCGCTTAAACCCTGTAAATCAAAATATTCGAGTTCAAATTCGTGAACAATTAGATTTTGCAACGATTTTATATCAAAAAGGGCTCTACAAACAGAGTTTGAAAATATTAGATAAGGTAAAAACAATAGCGATCGATAATGAGGAAAAGAATATTGCCTATGAAATTGTAGAGTTAGAAAAACTAATTGAAACCCAATATATTACACGAAGTATCCCCGATAGGGCAGATGAATTGGCACTTCAGGCGAAAAAGCTTTCGGAACAGAATGTAATGACCAGTAAACTCTCTAACCTTTCCTTGCAATTATATGGAATGATGCTCAAGGTTGGCTATGTGCGTAATGACGAAGATTTTCAGAAAGTTAAAAATTATTTTGATGCACACCTTCCTGTTTATAACATAAAGGATTTAGGATTCAGGGAAAAATTATGGCTATACAAGGCACATTTGTGGTATAGTTTTCTAATTCAGGACTTCCTATCTTGTTATAAATATGCCAGTAAATGGGTAGATCTTTTCTATGAGAATGAAGAGATGATACGTTTAAACCCTGTATTTTTTTTAAAGGGAAATCATTACTTGTTAGAATCGCTCTTTTTTGTAAAATACAGTTCTCAATTTAAAACTACATTAGAACGTTTAGAAAGGACCGTAAACGATCCAAAATTTCCATCAAACGACAACATTAATTCCCTGTCATTTTTATACATCAATTCAAACAAATTAAACCTGCATTTCCTAACCGGTACGTTTGAGCAGGGACTCTATCTTGTAAGGATCATAGAATATGGTATAAATAAGCACAAAGATCGGATAGACGAGCACCACGTAATGATTTTTTACTATAAGATAGCGTGCTTGTATTTTGGAATCGGAGATAATAAAAATTGTATAACGTATTTAAAAAAGATTATAAATAATAAGAACTTAAAAATGAGGGAAGACCTGTTGTGTTTTGCCAGGGTTCTAAGTTTAGTTGCTCATTATGAGGCAGGTATGGACTATCACTTGGAAGTACAACTCAAAAGCACCTATAAGTTTTTATTGAAAATGAACGATTTGCATGCGGTTCAAAAAGAGATGATCAAATTTTTGAGAAATCTCGGAACTATTTACCCCAATGAATTACGGGCAGAATTTCAAAAACTTTATGACCGATTAAAAGTTTATGAAGATCATCCTTATGAAAAAAGAGCGTTTTTGTATCTCGACATATTATCCTGGCTCGAAAGTCATTTGCAGAATAAGCCTGTTGCTCAGGTAATTAGGGAAAAAGCGCTAGCTATTAAGCGATAAGCCGTTGAGCTATCTTAGCAGGCATTCCATATAGGATCTGCCGGGGGGGCGGCTACAAGGCTGATCTCTTCTTTTTTTACCGGATGAATAAAGGTTAAACTGCGCGCGTGTAAATGAATGCCACCATCTTTGTTACTTCTGTCGAAACCGTATTTAAGATCTCCTTTAATAGGACTGTTTAGTGCTGCCAGTTGTGCCCGGATTTGGTGGTGCCGACCTGTTTTTAATACCACCTTCAGCAAATGATAATTCTGAAGCGATTTTATAAGTTCGTAATCTAGCTCCGCTCTTTTGCTATCTTTCACTTCCTTTGGGTAGGGGTACGACTTGTTTTGTTTTGGATTCCTTTTGAGCCAATGAATTAGGGTGTCTTTATGTAAAGAAGGTTTATTTTTTACAACAGCCCAGTATATTTTTTCGGCCTGTCTTTCCGCAAAAATCTTATTTAAACGAGATAGGGCCTTGGAGGTACGCGCAAAGACCACAATTCCCGATGTGGGTCGGTCCAGGCGATGTACAACTCCTAGAAAAACATCTCCTGGTTTGTTATACTTTTTTTTGAGGTAGCTCTTTACGTGTTCGCTGAGGGGAATATCGCCTGTAATATCTCCCTGGACGATATCACCAACCCTTTTGTTGATGGCAATTAGATGATTGTCCTCATATAGAATTTGAAGATTTTCTGAATTTGATACTATTTTAGGGTTCAATACCATACTATCTTACAAATGAATAAAAGGGTATGCCTGTATACTAAATTAATGACAGAATACAGTCTTAGTATTGCTCCTCATCGCTGGGGAAACTTTTGCTTTTTACGTCCTTTACATAGAGAGATATGGCATTCCCCATTTCTTCATAAAGGTTCATGTACCTTCTAAGGAAGCGCGGATTAAATTCATGTGTCATTCCTAGCAGATCATGGATAACTAATACCTGCCCATCGGCATGTTTGCCCCCGCCAATGCCTATGGTAGGTATAGAGATACTATCTGAAACAACCTTTGTTAATTCAGCAGGAATTTTTTCTAAAACAATACCAAAACAGCCTAATTTTTCTAACATTTTTGCATCAGTTAGTAATTTTTTAGCTTCTACCTCTTCTTTCGCCCGAACACTATAGGTGCCAAATTTATATATAGATTGTGGGGTAAGTCCCAAGTGGCCCATTACCGGAATACCAGCATTTAAGATTCGTTTTACAGATTCTTTTATTTCTTCACCACCTTCAACTTTTACCGCATGGGCTCCACTTTCCTTCATAATGCGAATAGCGGAACGGAGTGCTTCTTTTGGATCACTTTGGTAGCTTCCAAAAGGCAAATCCACCACTACCAAGGCTCTTTTTACGGCCCTTATGACAGATGATGCATGATAAATCATTTGATCTAGGGTAATAGGCAGTGTTGTTTCATGACCCGCCATAACATTACTGGCTGAATCCCCAACAAGAATGACATCTACATTGGCAGAATCAACAATTTTTGCCATTGAATAATCATAGGCCGTTAACATCGAAATTTTCTCCCCTTGCCGCTTCATGTCTATGAGCGATTTAACCGTTACCCTTTTGTATTCTTTTTTTGCGGTGGACATAGTATTTAATTAGCGCGTTAAATGTAAGGAGATTTCGTTAATTCAGGATTATTTTGGTATAAGCGTTTAATTTAATTCCTTAATTTGCCCCCACATCCTTTAATTTTATGACCATGAGAAGTTTTCTCCTATTTTTTTTGCTGATGGGAATCACGACAGCAAACGCACAGGAAACAGATAAACAGGCAATTCGGAATACAATAGAACGGTTTTTTACCGGTTTTCATTATCAGGACTCAACCAGTATCCGAACTACTGTAGCTGAGGGTATTATTATGCAAACAATTGGACGCGATGCAGAGGGTGCAAAGAAGGTTAAAACAGAAGATTTCGACAGATTTCTAAAGTCCATTATCAGTATTCCCGATACCACTAAGTTTGAGGAGCGACTTATGTCATTTACAATTCAGGTAGATGGTGCTATGGCCAATGCCTGGACTCCCTATGAATTTTGGGTAAACGATACCTTTAGTCATTGTGGGGTAAATTCTTTTCAACTTTTTAAAGAAGAAGGGCAATGGAAGATTATCTATCTTATAGATACCAGGAGAAAGGAAGATTGTCTATCACAATGATGTTAAAAATACCGCAGTGATGACATTGAGGTAACTTAATGGATACATGTCGTAACTTCTTTATTATGAGCGTATTTCCTGTAGTTTATAGTTCCAAATAGTAATAACGGTATATAGAATGTGACATCCTGTCAGTTTTCTGGAGTTGGCATTATGTTTGACATCTTGTTACCGATTTAAATTATGGAAATACTAATTATAAAATAGATAAAATGAGCAAAATTATCGGAATAGATTTGGGAACAACAAATTCTTGTGTTTCCGTGATGGAAGGCAATGAACCGGTTGTTATTCCTAACGCTGAAGGAAAGCGAACTACACCATCGGTTATTGCTTTTGTTGAGGGCGGTGAAATTAAAGTAGGGGATCCTGCGAAGAGACAAGCCGTAACGAACCCTCATAAAACCATATATTCTATAAAACGTTTTATGGGAAATAAGTACTCAGAGTCCAAGAAAGAGGCAGAAAGAGTACCTTATAAAGTTGTGAAAGGAGATAATGACACTCCAAGAGTAGATATAGATGGCAGATTGTATACGCCACAGGAACTATCGGCAATGATTCTTCAAAAAATGAAGAAAACTGCTGAAGATTATTTAGGGCAGTCTGTAAGCAGAGCAGTAATTACTGTACCGGCATATTTTAATGATGCACAAAGACAAGCTACCAAAGAAGCGGGAGAAATTGCCGGACTTAAAGTAGAACGAATTATTAACGAGCCTACCGCTGCTTCCTTAGCGTACGGGTTAGATAAAAAGCATAAAGATCAGAAAATTGTTGTCTTCGATTTTGGTGGAGGTACGCACGATGTATCTATCCTTGAATTAGGAGATGGTGTATTTGAAGTGCTTTCTACAGATGGGGATACTCACTTGGGTGGTGATGATGTTGATCAAAAGGTAATCGACTGGTTGGCTGAAGAATTTAATAAGGATGAAGGTATAGATCTTAGGAAAGATGCTATGGCCTTGCAGCGTTTACGAGAAGCTGCGGAAAAAGCAAAAATTGAACTTTCTAGTTCTACTCAAACAGAGATTAACCTTCCCTATGTAACGGCTACGGCCTCCGGACCAAAGCACTTGGTACGAACATTGGCTCGGGCTAAGTTTGAGCAACTAATAGCCGATTTGGTAAAAAGAACCATTCAGCCATGTGAAACTGCCTTAAAAGCTGCCGGACTTTCTAAAAGCGATATCGATGAAATCATTTTAGTTGGAGGTTCTACAAGAATGCCTGCCGTTCAGGAAGCAGTAGAAAAGTTCTTCGGAAAAAAACCTTCTAAAGGGGTAAACCCAGATGAGGTGGTAGCAGTAGGTGCAGCCATTCAGGGAGGTGTGTTAACCGGAGATGTAAAAGACGTATTGTTATTAGACGTTACACCACTATCTCTTGGAATTGAGACGATGGGAAGTGTAATGACAAAATTGATTGAGGCCAATACTACCATCCCAACAAAAAAATCACAGGTATTCTCAACCGCTGCAGACAATCAGCCTTCAGTGGAGATTCATGTGCTTCAGGGAGAGCGACCAATGGCTGGGGATAATAAAACAATAGGACGTTTTCACTTAGATGGAATTCCGCCTTCTCCAAGAGGAACACCTCAGATCGAAGTAACCTTCGATATTGATGCCAACGGTATCATTAAGGTTTCTGCTACAGATAAAGCGACAAATAAAACGCAGGATATCAGAATTGAAGCATCCTCTGGTCTTACAGAAGAAGAAATTCAAAAAATGAAGGCAGAAGCAGAAGCAAATGCTGAAGCTGATGCAAAAGCAAAAGAAACAGCAGATAAATTAAATGAAGCTGATGGCATGATCTTCCAAACAGAAAAGCAATTAAAAGAGTTTGGCGATAAATTATCGGATGATAAGAAACAGCCAATTGAAGCTGCGTTGGAAGAACTTAAGAAGGCATATGAAAGCAAGGACGTAGAATTAATTACACCTGCTTTGGACAAAATTAATGAAGCATGGAAAGTTGCCTCTGAAGAAATGTACAAAGCCCAGGCAGAAACGCAAGGTGCATCCGAAAACGGAGAAGCAGCTACTGAAGATGCTGCCCAAGAAGGTGATAATGTGGAAGATGTTGATTTTGAGGAAGTAAAATAAATCACTTCTAAATCAGTTATATAAGGGGCGGTTAATACCGCCCTTTTTTTTTTGGGCACGTATTTTGTTTTCCTTGTAAGAAGAAGTCTTAATTTTGCTACTATGAAGTGTTTTTTAAGTCACTTATTTCAGACTATATTTTTATATAGTGCCTTTGTTTTTGTCTGCTCAGCTTATGGGCAAGAACCCAAACTATTTACACTCACCGATTACGATCTAAAAGGAAATGTAAAAAAATGTCTGGTTATTACAGATTATGGCAAGGAGGAATTTGAATTTAATAAAGCCGGATTCCTAACCAAGTTAACCACGCGCTATAGTGATACCGATTACGATATAAGCTATTATAAGTACGATAAGGAACAATTACTAGAAAAACGACTAGAGAATTATCGGGAAGGTCAACTAGATCCCAGAACCTCTATTGCCAACATTTTTAGTATAGATACAACTATCGGCAAGAAAGTGACGGAGAAAATATATTCATATCAAAACGAATTTTTAGATCAATATGAATACAACTATGATGAGCTTAACAGACTCATAAGTATTCGTAGATCTAACAACAAAGGAATAGACGAAACACTGATACATTATGATAGTCTTAAGGGAGAAGTTACTCAAACATATGAGTTAAACGGAACAGTCCAAAAATCTATTCGAACTTCGGTGGTTAATCAGAAGGAGGGAACCTTGGAAACAATCGTTTTGGTAAAAGAATTTCTGGAAGGGGAGCCCGTAAAGGCTAAGGAACAGATAGTAGACTCTTTAGGAAGGGTTTTAAAAAGTCAAAATTTCAATTTTCAAGAAAAGGAAGGCTCTTTTGTTGTGCAGGATGTGATTGAATATCAGTACAATGAAGACGGACTCCTGGCATTGAAAACCACGACTACTGGGAATTCAGTGGAGAAAAAGGAATATGTGTATCAATTAGACGGCAAAGAATACGGGAATTGGATTAAACAAATTATTCTGCCTGATAACTCCTACATTACTCGTAAAATCACCTACTACGAAAAGGAATCTACACAGCAGGAATAGCACCTTACAAAGAGCAAAGCTGTTAATTGGTGTGTTTAGAACATTCTAATAGGGCAAAAAGCGCTTTGTTATGAATAGAAACCGTTTGAGATATATAATGAGCTTTCGTTTTTGAAAGCGACTCCATTTTCACATCTTCCTCTGTTCTATTTTTTCTGCTGTTCATGATATTCAATGCTTTGTCGCATTCAAAAAGCAAGGCTAGTTCATGGATCACTTTTTCCAGTTCGGAGATGTTTATTTCTGACAGGCGCTGAAAATTAAGCTTCTTCTCCAGATCATCAGCTTCATTTTCAACCTGCATACTCCTGGTGTCCTCCCCGTCTATTGCTGTGTCACTTACATTATAATTAATATCTTCTGAAGTTTTAGCAGGATCACTACTAGAGCATACATCAAGGCGGTCAAGGAGGTCTTGTGCATTGCCAAAGGCTCTTTTAGCGTAATATCTTCCCATATCCCAATCGGCAGCATCTAACGAATCTTCGAGGTTTTTAATTCCGTCTAGTATCGCATCCATAGAGGTTTCGCAACCACAAGCTGCCACTAACTCTTTGGCTTTTTCGAATGCTTCGAGGGCCCTGCTTGCAGAATATTGCTGATGTTCAAAGTTATTGGCGCCCAGTGATTTTTTGGTGTGCGAAAGACTATAACTAGCCGATGCATAGGCATTGGTGCAATTTGCAGAAACACTTAATTGAAATAGTAAGCAAACGATTAATAGTAGGTTAATTTTCATACGTTAGATGATTTGGCACTTATTATTGATAATTAATATTCATTTGACTTCTGGGTTACAACGAAAAATGGTCGTTAATATTGCATTTTGAACCCTATGAGGGGCGCTATTTTTGATATGCTTTTTTAGCACCTTAAGAAGAATATAAACTCTTTAAAAAAAGGTTGTAAACCGAAGTAAGAATTAGGATATAAGGGCCATTGGTTATTATGGCAAAACAATATGTAATCAATAGGTTATAATTTCTCCCATTCCTCTTTAAGAATCCCATAACAACAGGTGTTTCTTTTGAATCCGTCCAATAAATACACATTCTCTCGTAGTATTCCTTCTAAAACTGCCCCTAGTTTTTCTACGGCTTTACGCGATTGAATATTTCGTTCATCTATACGAAATTCTATCTTTTCAAATTGCAGTTCATCGAACGCATAATTGATCATCAAAAATTTCAATTGCGTGTTTAATCCCATGCCATGAAATTCTCGTCCAAGCCAGGTAGCGCCAATATGAAGTACTTTGTTGCGCCAGTCTATATTCATATATCTGGTGCTCCCTGCATAGACAGATTGTTTTTTGTCATAAATGATAAAGGGAATAGCTAATTTTTGAAGTTGCAATTCAAGCGCAGTTTTTACATATTGTTTTAAAGATTCTTCAGACGCTATATCGGATGGGGAGTAGGCAACTAATTTAGGTTGCGATGCAATTGCGTACAAATGGTGGTAATTTTGCAATGTTAGAGGAGCAAGCCTAACATAATCGTTTTCTAGGGTAATAGGTTTCATTTTAAAACAAGTTCTTTAAAAGTTTCTTTTGTAGTTCATGACCCCCATCAAAGATTTGTAGTTCGGCACGTCCATGGAATAATTCTTTAATCCTGTTTTTTTGTTTGGTTAATATTTCCTCGTGAATATATTCATCCTTATTTCCTACGATAAATTTTACCTCACATTTGTTTTTAAGAAAGAGAAATTGTTCAGCGTGTAATTCATTGGGAAGTCCTCCTGCATACAGGATCAAATGATCACATTCAATTTTTCTTTTTGCTACCCATCTGGCAGCAATAGATGCGCCTTGGGAATATCCAAACACTATTAATTTGCGATTTTTGGGTAGTTGCTCATTTTCTAATACCTGGTCTAAATAAGACAGTACATTAGTAATTTCCTGACTAGTATGTTCTTTGGTGAGCCAACTTGCACCTATGTGTTTATATTGCCCGTTTAAATAATATTTGGAAGGGGCCTGTGGTGCAATAAAATAATTTTCTTCCCCATCTAATTCGTTAAAGTGTCTTAAAAAATATTTGCTTAAATAGCCTATTCCATGAAAGACAATCCAAATATTTTTTGTTTTAGGAGTGAGACTATGTAAGGTGGCATAGGTATTCTTTGCACTGTATGTTACTTGTTTCTCTTGAAATTGCATTTACAATAGGGATATGGACTTAGTTGTATTTGAATGTTTAATTTTACAAAAAATAATAAGATGAACGACTACAAAACTAAAATCCTAAAGGTATGTAATGATATTTGTAAAGGAACCTTAATGGAAACTTTGGATATTGAATATACCGATGTAGGTGAAAATTTTCTTATTGCTAAAATGCCGGTTACTTCAAAAGTACACCAACCAGATGGCGTGCTTCATGGGGGAGCCACAGTGGCTTTGGCAGAGAGTGTAGGTAGTGCGGCGTCGTATGTATTTTTGAATGGTCAGGAATTTATTGTTCGGGGAATTGAGATTTCGGCCAATCATATAAAAAGTATAGCAGAAGGGTTTGTTTTTGCCAGGGCTACAATAGTGCATAAAGGGAGAACAACTCAATTGTGGGAGATCAAAATTACGGATGCTGAAGAAAATTTAATTTCCTTATGTAAACTCACAACCATTGCATTACCAAGAGCCTAAATCTATCAGTTCATTCATAAGTGAAGTAGAAAAACAACTTCGTGATAAGTTGCCTTTTGTTCTGTACAGAAAACCATCTGAGGATGCACTACATGGAATTTTTCAGAAAGATGCCTCTGTAATAACTATAAAGGATTTTTCAGAAACCGGATTTGTATTTGCGCCCTTTAGCGATTCAAATAAAAGTATCTTATTGCGCCCAGACCAATTAATTACCACAGAATTTACAAAACAAGAAACTAGCGTACAAAAGGCTCCCATGAAGCATCCTGAAATGCTCGAGGAGCGAACTAGGTTCATAGGGTTAGTAAATAAGGGTATAAAACTGCTAAAGAAAGGAAAACTACAAAAAGTAGTTCTTTCACGAAAAATAGAAATGCCTTGTAATAGGAAACCGTTAGCTATTTTTCAGGATCTTCTAGCATCCTATCCTGCGGCATTTTGTTATTGTTGGTATCATCCGGCGGTTGGGCTTTGGTTAGGGGCAACCCCAGAATTGTTTATGAGTTTTAGCGGGAATGAGTTTCGAACCATATCACTTGCAGCGACACAAAAAGTGGTTCCTGGAAAAGAGCCGAAGTGGGGTGACAAGGAAAAACAGGAGCAAGAAATGGTGACGCAGTACATTAATGACGTATTAAAAGATAAAGTCGAAAATCTGCGTATTTCAGAAACCCATAATAGTAAAGCAGGCCAATTATGGCACTTAAGGTCCAATATTATCGCTAAAATCGATTTCGAAAAAACTAAGGAGGTAATAGATGCGCTACATCCTACATCGGCTGTATGTGGCATGCCCTTAAAAGAAGCCAAAACATTTATACAGAAGAATGAAGGTTATGAGCGTACATTTTATACAGGCTATTTAGGAGAATTAAATCTAACAGCTACGTCAAATGCTCAATTGTATGTTAATCTCCGTTGTATGGAACTTTTTGAAGGAAAAGCCCATATATATGTAGGGGGAGGTATAACTGCGGATTCGGATCCAGAAAAAGAATGGCAAGAAACAGTAGACAAGAGTTATACCATGTTGAATATAATATAGAATTCTTACCTAACGTTGGGATACCTTGGGCATGCATTGTACTTTTGCAAGCCTATGAAGTCTTCGAATATTCCTTCTGCACAACAACTAGTTCGCCATTGCCGTTTAAAGGATATTAAGCATATTGTTATTTCTCCTGGATCGCGGAACGCACCGCTGATTGTAAGTTTTACTGAGGACCCCTATTTTACATGCTATAGTATTGTAGATGAACGGTGCGCAGCATTTTTTGCCCTGGGCATGGCTCAGGCACAGTCGGGAAATTTTATACAGTCGGAGGAATCATTTTGTAAAGCACTGGAGATATCATGTCAT